>PQXD01000001.1:158445-162999 GCA_003194485.1 Deltaproteobacteria bacterium | reverse complement strand
ATCACGGGGCAGGGCCGTCCCTTGGAGCGACCTGCGTAAGTCCCGCAGTTTTTCTTGGCCTTTGGGGCGGGGGAAACCCCGGCTCCGGAGCGAAGCGAAGGAGAACGGGGAGGGGGCAGGAATCCCCCGCCCCAAAGGCCTCAGAAAACAAGGGACGAGAGCATTGGAGTGACAAGGGACGGCCCTGCCCCGTGATCAAATACAGATTGGAGGCCTGAAATATATGTTAAATCCTAAAACATCCGGGAATTTCGCGGTCTTTGCTGGGGCATTGTTGTTGGCAATTCTTTCCATGAAGGTTTACGCAGGTGATCTGGTCTCTGCCAGATATATTGCCTCCGAGGGCAAGAAAATCGTTATGGAGATCAAGATACAGCCACCAGCACCAAACACGATCATAGTAATCCAGCACCTTCCCGCAGGGACAGATATCAAGCGATCACTTCCTCCTCTTGATAAATACGATCTGAAACATGGTGAAGCAAAATGGCTACTGAAAAAAGTAAAATCCGGGACTTTCCGGATTTCAATGGAAACAGCAGGGACTGTCAGGTCGGGTGAGGTAAGGGGCGAGATACGCTACAAAGACCCGTCAACCGGCACTATGTCAAGAATTTATGTTAGTCCCTGAGTCTCCGTTCCGACTTCTTGCTGCAGACCCGCTGCAGACAAGCATGCTTTCAGCGACCGCCCAAATTCCCAAAATAAGTGCCACGGATCCGATATGAAAAATGTTTATATTCCCGATTAATCATCACGGCGAGAAATCATGGCGCTTCCTCTGTAATCGGTTTACGAAAAAACCAAAATACAATGTCAGACCAAATAAAGAGGACCGGTAATCAAGTGGATTTAAAGATACTATTAACCGTTTTTACGGCAGTATTCATTGCTGAGTTAGGTGATAAAACACAATTGGCAACCATATTATTTGCCGCTGACAAAGAAGTTGGCAAGCTCACAGTATTCGCGGGCGCATCACTTGCCCTGATAACAGCTTCTGCCATTGGTGTCCTGGCCGGAAGTATCATTTCTCAGTATATAAGTGAAAAATACCTGCATTATTTGGCCGGCATCGGATTTGTTGGTATTGGGGTATGGACCCTTTTAAAGGCGTAAAAGATCTATTTTGGAGAAGAATATTATCAATCAGGAAACCGGACCTGACGCCAGAGGCCCTGTGATATCCTTTCATCCCATGATTAAAGGCGATCTCTTTTACTGGGAAAGGGGTATCTGGGATGAGGATATGATCCGTAACCTCACAAAGGCCAGGGCAGTGATATTACCACAGACAGTATCCAGGGAACTCTATGCCCTGTGCTGCACTCTGTGCACTAATGTCTTCCCAAACTATAGTCTTCGCTTCAAGTGGGACGGAAAGGTTGGAAACACCATGCTGTTCTGGAGTTATGGAATTCCTCACCCAAAGACGTGGATCTTTCCGCGAGTTGAAACCTTGTTGGGCGATCACCCTGAAATGGGACACCGTCCCGGGCTCCCGGATTATCCATTTGTGATAAAGGGGACCAGTGGAGGAGGAGGGACCCAGACCTGGCTGATAGAAGACGCTCAGGACCTGAAACAGGTAACGGAAATACTCAAGCATTTTGAGATGCGGGGCATATTTGGCTTTGTGTTGCAGGAATTTATTCCTGATCTCCAAAAGGATCTCAGGGTTGTGATCATAGGAAACCATATCCAGAGCTACTGGCGATGCAACACATCGGGTTTTCTCCACAATATCGCAAGGGGCGGACAGATTGATGCCCGGTCCGATCCGGAGCTGCAGGCCATAGGAAGAGATGCAGTAAAAGAGCTGTGTAATAATACCGGAATCAATATGGCAGGTTTTGATCTTGTCTTTTTGAAAGGCTCTGATATTCCCCTATTCATTGAAATCAATTATACTTTTGGTCGAACCGGCCTGGGAGGCTCTGACGCCTTTTATGAACTCTTTGAGAACGAGGTCAATCAGTGGCTGGAGACCTGCGGATAATAGAGGGCGGCTCAGGAGTTTTATATGACATCCCAAGTACGTGTAATAGTTACGGCCGGATATGGAACCAACTGCGAGATGGAGACGGCCAATGCCTGCAGGCTGGCAGGTGCAGAGCACGTTGATATAGTCCATCTCAGTGATTTGCTGGACGGGAGCGTCCGCCTAGATGACTATCATTTTCTTAACCTGCCGGGTGGATTTCTGGATGGCGATAATCTGGGAGCGGCGCAGGCCGGGGCTTACAGGCTCAGAAATGCCAGGATCAGGGGAACCGGTGAACGCATGCTGGATCAGCTTCTGCAATTTGTGGGAAAAGGCGGTCTGGTACTGGGGGTGTGCAATGGTTTTCAATTGATGGTCAAGATCGGCCTCCTGCCAGGTTTTGATGGCGATTATGAGCGACGTTACGTAAGTCTCACCTATAACGATTCCGGCAAGTTCGAAGACCGGTGGGTGACTTGCAAAGTCACCCCGGGCTCTTCTTGTATATTCACCCGTGGAATAGACATTATCGAGTTGCCTGTAAGGCACGGAGAGGGAAAGTTTGTAACAATTGACATGGCAGCAAGGGACCGGCTGATGGCAGAAGGTCTTATCGCACTTCAGTATGCATCGCCTGTAACAGGGGAGCCCACGCAGGACTATCCCCATAACCCGAACGGCTCGGAGCTCGCCATAGCCGGGATTTGCGATACTACAGGCAGGCTCATGGGCCTGATGCCCCATCCTGAGGCCTTTCATCACAGGACCAACCATCCGCGGTGGACCAGGAAGGAGTTGCCAGAGGAAGGGGCGGGACTGGCCTTTTTCCGGAATGCCGTGGACTATATACGGGAGAGACTCTGCTGAGGGACATCCTCTGCGTCACCTGCGGCGGTACTGATTATTTTCTGCAGAGCAAAAGACTATGCCCGAATCTCTGGCCCAGATCCTGATACGCCTGCTTAAATATTTAAGGCGTTTCCTGCTGGAAACCGCGATTTGCTTTACAGGGTTGACCGCCATAATTTACTGGCTTTCTCCCCACTTCCTTACCTTTCTTCAGTCCCATTTCCAGCAGCGACTCGCATTTTTTGGGGTACTGGAACCGATACTGGCCCTGCTCAAGCTCTCAAGTGTTGGGGCATTAATTCTCATGGCCCCGTGGATACTCTGGCGCATGTCGCAGGGTTTGGTAGATGTGCTTGGTTTTTCCAGAAAATCTTCCCTGGTATTTATGTTGTCAGCACTTCTACTCTTTTATGCAGGAGCCCTCTTCTGTTTTTTCATTACCCTTCCGTTCGGGATAAACTTCCTCCTGGGCTATCAGTCGCAACACCTGAGGCCGGTGATAGCCGTGGGTAAATTCGTGAATTTTATCGGGCTTTTTCTCCTTAGTTTCGGCCTGATCTTCGAGATTCCATTAGTCATGACATTGCTTTGTAGATTGAAAATCTGTGGCCCTGAGACCTTTGGGAGATACAGACGTTATGCGATTCTATTAATTGCCGTAATGGCTGCCGTTCTCACTCCCACGCCTGACGTCTTCAATATGGCCTTGATGGGGGTGCCTTTGTATGTCCTTTACGAGACAGGAATAATTATAGCCGGTATATTAAATCCTCCTTCTATTTAAATTGAGCGGTTAGCCTTTAGCAGTTAGCTATTAGTCTAATGATTAAAGGATATTATTTATTACAAACTTTCACCCTGTTAACATAATGCCCTGATTTTTCAAAGCTAAACGCTAATGGCTAACAGCTAATCGCTCAACTTAGGTTCTACTTATCTTGACAAGGTTTAGCCATTCTATATATTGCAGGGTTCGTGCAAAAAGCTTTAGTAATCTGAAATTAACCAGGCCTTAGGTTTAATGACCAAAAAAACAAAAGAATTTAGAAATACCGTCCTTGTAGAGGATATTCCGGAATACGGTCTGCATCTGATTTTTGAAGACATGCCCGGGCTTTTGTCCGGGATAGAGGAATGCAGAATACTGGGCCCTGTAAAAGGTGAGGTCTTTCTCCACCGTGTTGATGGGGATGTGCATCTAAAAGGCAAGATTGCGGCCTTGATTGTCCTTAAATGCGACCGTTGTCTGGAGGAATACAATAATAAGATAGATGCATCTTTTTTTTACGAATTTGTGCCTGGTCAATTGACAGACAAAGAAAAAGAAATAACCCTTGGCAGCAAAGACATGGAAGTATCCTTTTATAGTGGAGCTAAAATCCAGATAGGGGAAATATTCAGGGAACAGATCCTGTTGCAGATTCCTATGCGACATGTCTGCAGCGAAGACTGTAAAGGCATCTGCCCCGGGTGCGGTGCGGAGCTTAATAGAGAGAAATGCCGTTGCCGAAAGGCAACCTTGGAGAACCCGTTTAGTGTGTTAAAAAAGCTGCATGAAGCAGCCAAATGAATATCCTTATGTTTTTTAAAGAGTAATTAAACCACTACCTGCTGAAAGCAGGTAGATTTCTTATACGACTGAAAGTCTAACATGGTTCAATCTTTAGTCATTAGCAATAGTGAAGGCCTCTTTAGGGCTCGCCTTTTCTTGGCTTGCAATA
>PQXD01000001.1:133616-158344 GCA_003194485.1 Deltaproteobacteria bacterium | reverse complement strand
ATTAAACCACTACCTGCTGAAAGCAGGTAGATTTCTTATACGACTGAAAGTCTAACATGGTTCAATCTTTAGTCATTAGCAATAGTGAAGGCCTCTTTAGGGCTCGCCTTTTCTTGGCTTGCAATATAAGCGGCTATCATTTTTTCTGTAACATTCCCAACTGTTGCACAAAAATAGCCGCGAGCCCAAAGATGCCTTCCCCAATATCTCTTACGCAAATGCGGAAATTCTTGCTGAATCAGTCGAGAACTTCGTCCTTTCACATATTGAACTATCTTGCTCGGAGCAAGTTCTGGAGGACATGAAACATGCAGATGAACATGATCCCTGCTAACATGACCATTAAGAATTGTAATATTGCGGGCCTCACAAGTCTGACGGATTATCTCCCTGGTTCTAAAAGCCACTTCTCCTTTCAAAACATGATAACGATATTTCGTAACCCATACGAAATGATACTGGATATCATAGATCGTGTGAGGCCCCTTGCGATATTCTTTGCTTATGGCGATAACCTCCCATGAGCAAGTTTACCACGATCCCTTAACTGCTGAAGCCTTTCGCCTGAAAGGCGAAGGTTTTAGACCTGGCGCATGGAAAAATAAATAATAATAACATTTTTACAACAGGCTCTCAGGTTAAAGAAGAGATTGAAAGGTATTGAGAAATGGCGGTTCCACAAAGAAAAACTTCGCGTTCACGCAGAGGTAAGCGTCGCTCGCATAATGCGCTTCGTATATCAAATCTTTCAACATGTCCTCAGTGTACAGAACCCAAGCTCCCTCACAGGATCTGTCCCCAATGTGGTACCTACAGGGGAAAAGTATTTACTGAAGAAAAAGATTTAGACTAGAAAATGTCTGTAGCAGTAGATGCCATGGGGGGCGATCGAGGCCCTGACGTCTTGATAAAGGGGGCAATCGATGCAGCCAGGGATTACGGCGTTGGGATCACCTTGGTCGGGATGGAAGGTGTGCTGAGGGATAAGCTTCAACGACAGGGCGGGGGTGATTTGCCCATCAGCACCCATCCGGCCTCTCAGGTAGTTGATATGGAAGAATCCCCGGCTGATTCCCTGAGACATAAAAAGGATTCTTCGATTCGAGTTGCTTTTGAACTTGTGCGTCAAGGAAAGGCCGAGGCCTTGGTCAGCGCAGGCAACTCAGGAGCCACTCTGGCAACGGCCATGGTTGCCCTGGGCAGAATCAATGGCGTTCGTCCGGCCATTGCTACGCTTATGCCGACCCTGAAAAAACCCGTAGCCATGATAGACGTTGGGGCGAACGTGGACTGCAAGCCCGTTCATCTGCTGCAGTTCGGAATAATGGGATCGGTGTTTGCAGGGGAGCTTTTGGATAATTCCCGGCCCAGAGTAGGGCTGCTGAGTATCGGGGAGGAAGATACCAAGGGCAACCAGCTTGTAAAGAGGGCTTATGATCTCCTTGCGGACAGTGACCTGAATTTTGTCGGCAACATAGAAGGCGGTGAGGTCTTCAAGGGCGATGTAGACGTAATAGTGTGCGACGGATTTGTGGGTAATATATGTCTTAAACTGAGCGAGGGTCTCGCAAAGACTATACTCACCATGCTGAGTTCAGAGATCGGGGAAAATCTCATGGCTGAAATGGGATATCCCTTGAGATCCGCCTTTAAGAGGTTCTACAAGATAATAGATTATGCCGAATACGGTGGCGCTCCTCTGTTAGGTATCAACGGGATAGCAATCATATGCCACGGACTCTCCGGCTCAAAAGCAGTCAAAAATGCAATACGACTGGCACACGAACTTGCTGAGATAAAGTTGGCTGATAAGCTTAACAATTTTCTTTCAATAAGACAGAAGCTCTTCAAGGAAGTCCGGTGATATCAAAATCTTTCCCATGGCTTAAAGCCTGATAATTATGCCTGCTCACAGTATAATCATAGGAACAGGGTCTTGCGTACCCCAAAAGGTGGTAACCAACAAGGATCTGGAAAGCCGGGTGGATACTACTGACGAATGGATACGCACCAGGACCGGGATCATTCAACGCCATATCTCTAATGACCGGGAAACCAACTCCTATCTTGCTACACAGTCGGCAAGAAAGGCCCTTGACATGGCAGGTGTGCGACCTCAGGATCTGGACCTTATTATAGTCGGCACCATGACTCCGGACATGCCCGTGCCCTCTGTCGCCTGTCTGGTACAGAATGAGTTGGGGGCAAAAAGGGCCGGGGCCTTTGACCTGTATGCCGCTTGCAGCAGTTTTATCTATGCGCTTTCCGTGGCAGATAAATACATCCGGAGCGACTCAGGGATGAAGATCCTTGTGATCGGGAGCGAAGTGCTTTCCCGTGTTATAAACTGGGAAGACCGGAATACGTGCGTGCTATTCGGTGATGGAGCGGGGGCCGTTGTAATTGTCGGCACCGGAGAGGACCGGGGTATTCTATCCACCCATCTCCATGCAGATGGTTCATTAGGAGAGCTCCTTATCATAAGGGGCCTTGGGACGGCCTTTCCGGTAAGTCATGAAAACCTTGAAAAGGGGTGGCAGTATATTCAGATGCAGGGCAGAGATGTATTCAAGTATGCGGTCAAAGCAATGGAGTCCGCAGCCTGGGAGGCCCTGGACGCAAATGGATGGAATGGAGATGATGTAGACCTTTTTTTCTCTCATCAGGCCAACATACGAATCATTGATTTGCTGGGAGAGAGGTTGGGTATTCCCAAGGAAAAGATCTTTATCAATATTCACAAGTATGGTAATACCTCGGCGGCGAGTATACCCATTGCCCTGGATGAAGCTAATCGTACGGGGATGCTGACACCGGGCCTTCGGATCCTGATGGTTGCTTTCGGTGGGGGGTTTACCTGGGGATCAGGGGCCATGTGCTGGTAGTTGGATACTGATTGAAGAGAAAGGATTTCTGAATGGCACAAGTCAATTATTTCTTGACCGAAGAGCAACAGATGATCGTGGATCTGGCACGTCGGATTGCAGTGGAAAAGATCATCCCCGTGAGAGCAAAGCTCGACGAAACCGAGGAATTCCCTTGGGAGATCATGAAGGATATAGCCCGGTCAGATCTTTTCGGGCTTTATATCCCTGAGGAATACGGCGGATTTGCAAAAGGCTGTTTTGAGAATTGCCTGGCAGTGGAACAGCTCGCCTATGGCTGCATTGCCGTTACTACTACTTTTGCAGCCAGCGCGCTGGGAGGTTATCCCATTCTGCTCTTTGGTACTGATGAACAAAAGGCGCGCTATCTCCCGGATATTGCCTCAGGCAAACGACTTGTAGCCTTCGGGCTTACCGAAGCCAATGCCGGAAGTGATGCCGCAGGAATCCGGACTACAGCAGTGGAAGATGGAGACCACTGGGTGTTAAACGGCACCAAACAGTGGATAACCAGCGGCGGTGAGGCAGAAATATATACCATCGTGGCCATGACCGACAAGAACAAAGGCGCACGGGGTGCTACGGCATATATAGTAGAGAAGGGTGATCCGGGGTTCGGCTTTGGGAAAAAAGAACGGAAGATGGGGCTGAATGCCTCATCAACCAGGGAACTCATATTCAATGGGTGCCGAATTCCAAAGGACCGTATTCTTGGCAGGAAGGGCCAGGGCTTCATAATAGCCATGAGGACCCTGGACCTGGCCAGACCTGGGATAGGGGCCATAGCAGTCGGACTCGCCCAGGCGGCCCTGGATGAAGCGGTCAGATATGCGAGACAGAGAATACAGTTCGGTCAGCCAATAATCACCTTTCAGGCCTTACAGCATATGCTGGCGGACATGGCCACAAAGATAGAGGCCTCAAGGGCGCTTGTTTATTCAGTAGCCCGGACCATCGACGAGGAGGGGGCAAAAGACGTTGCCAAACTGTCCGCAATGGCAAAGGTCTTTGCCACTGATATGGCCATGCAGGTAACCACCGATGCGGTCCAGGTCTTGGGCGGCTACGGATACATGAAGTCCTATCCGGTCGAAAAGATGATGCGGGATGCAAAAATCCTCCAGATATATGAGGGCACAAACCAGATCATGCGCAATATCATCGGCCAGGCATTAAATAAGGAGTATGCAAAAAAATAATTTGGCAGAGAAATTTGAAATTTGAAATTAGGAAAACACAAAGATGCAGGTGCGCTACCTAATTTCAAATTTCAAATTTCCAGTTTCACATCTTAGCTATGAACATAGTGGTCTGCATAAAACAGGTTCCGGATGCAAAGACCGTGCGTTTTGACACGGAAAAGGGCACCCTGGTACGGGAGGGAGTAGAGGCTGTAATAAACCCGTTTGATTTCCATGCCCTTGAGGCCGGCCTCCAGATGAGAGATACTTACGGCGGAAAGGTCACCGTGCTCACCATGGGGCCGCTACAGGCGGAAAATGCCTTGAGAGAGGCTGTATCCCTTGGAGCGGATAAGGGAATCCTTCTGTCGGACCGGGCCTTTGCAGGAGCGGATACCCTGGCCACTACCTATACCCTGGCAATGGCAATCAAGAAGCTGGGGCCTGTTGACCTTGTGCTTTGCGGCAAGCAGGCCATAGACGGTGACACGGCCCAGGTAGGCCCAGGGCTGGCCGTCCGGCTCGGCCTTCCCCATGTGACATGCGTAAACGCGCTCAGTGTCCTTGATGACGGAAAGACATTGCATATCAGGCGGATAAATGAAGATGGCTACGATATTCTTGAGCTTGAGATGCCCGCCCTCCTGACAGTACTTGCCTCCCTCAACACCCCAAGGCTTCCTTCCCTCAAAGGAAAGATGCGGGCCGGTAAGGTCGATATTCCTGTATGGGACGCCGGGGAACTCGGGGCAGAGCCTGGCAGGATCGGGCTGGCAGGCTCTGCGACTCGGGTGATATCCACATCGGTTCCCACCTTTAAAGCCAGGCGGGAGATACTTGAAGGCTCAGCGGAAGAACAGGTGAAGGCCCTGGTCTTCAGGTTCAAAGAAGCGGGATTTCTTAATGCTTAAAGTTGATACAGAAAAGTGCACCGGATGCGGTGAGTGTGAAGAGGTGTGCGCTTTTGAAGCCATTTGTGTAGAAGACGACGTGGCAGTGGTGGATCAGGACGCCTGCACCCTATGCGGGACCTGTGTGGATGGCTGTCCTGAGGGGGCACTGGAGTTTCACAATGAGAAGGATCTGCCCGCAACTGATTTAAGCTCCTGGAGAGGGATATGGGCCGTTGCAGAGTGCCGGGGCGGTGTCCTCGTCCCTGTGACACTTGAGCTCCTGGCGAAGTCCGGGAGGCTTGCAGACAAGCTTGGCACAGATGTTACTGCCGTACTCATGGGACATGATATTGAATCCAGGGCCCAGGAATTGATATCCCATGGAGCGGACAGGGTACTGATTGTCGATCACCCCGAGCTTGCGACATTCATCGATGAAGTCTATGCAAACATACTTGCAGATCTTGCCTGGAAAGAAAGGCCCGAGATCATTTTGGCCGGTGCCACGGCCATGGGGCGTTCCTATATACCGAGGGTCGCCACGATCCTTAAGACAGGACTCACTGCTGATTGTACAGGACTCGATATCCGGGCAGAAGACAGGTTATTGCTTCAGACAAGGCCGGCCTTTGGTGGAAATCTCCTTGCAACTATTGTATGCCCCAGGCACAGACCACAGATGGCCACAGTCAGGCCCAATGTCATGAAAGCAGATGCCCCTGATCCCGGACGGAAAGGCGAGGTGATCCGGGTCGTTCCAGAGGAAGATCTGCTGGGCCATCGGGTCCGGATCCTTGAATCTGTGAAGGAGCATGCAGAAGGCCCCAATCTCAGTGAGGCAGATGTGATCGTGACTGCAGGCAGGGGGTTCGAACAGGAGAAGAACGTGGAGCTGGCCAGGGAGCTGGCCGATTTGCTCGGAGGTGCGGTCGGGGCCACAAGGGCGGCCGTAGATGCCGGATGGCTCTCCAGACGCACCCAGATCGGTCAAACAGGTGTTACTGTGTCTCCCAAGCTTTATATGGCTTGCGGGGTATCAGGGGCCATACAGCATATAGTCGGAATGCAAGGGTCAGAGATCATAGTGGCGATAAATAAAGACGCCGGGGCCCCTATTTTTGATATAGCCACTTATGGCCTGGTTGGGGACGTTAAGGAGATACTACCCCTTCTGATCCAAAATATTCGAAAGGAGCAGGGACTGTAACATGTCGGGCAACCAGGAACTTCAAGGGAAGATAGCAGTGGTGACCGGAGGATCCAGGGGAATAGGCCGGGTCATATGCCTCAAGCTTGCCCGCCTCGGGGCCTATATCTTTGTAAACGATGTCTGCGATCAGGAAACCGCTCAAGGGGTCTTAGACGAAATCATGGAAATTGGAGGGGCCGGCAGCTTCCTGCCCTTCGATGTCGCAGATACTGAAGCAAGTTCCAAGGCCCTTAAGGCCGTCATCAAAGACCACGGGGGAATCCATATACTGGTTAATAATGCGGGCATTACCCGGGACAGTATACTCGCCCGAATGAAGGCAAAGGACTGGGACCTGGTGATGTCGGTGAACCTGAAGGGGGCTTTTAATTGCACCAGGGCAGTCATTATGGCCATGCTAAAACAGAGATGGGGCCGGATTATCAGCATAGGCTCGGTAGTCGGTTCCATGGGAAATCCGGGTCAGGTCAACTATGCCGCATCCAAGGCCGGCTTAGAGGGATTTACCAAGTCCGTGGCCAGAGAGGTGGCATCAAGGGGGATTACCGCAAATGTCGTGGCACCCGGCTTCATTGAAACAGGTATGACTGCCGGATTGCCGGAAAAGGTAAAGGAACAGCTATTGAGCCAGATTCCTGCCGGCCGGATGGGAAGCCCTGAGGATGTGGCCGAGGCCGTTGGCTTTTTGGCTTCGGAGGGAGCATCATATATCACCGGACACGTGCTTCATGTAAATGGGGGATTGATCTGCGATTAAAATTCTGCTGTTGGTCCGGTCTTGTTTTTTAGAACCAACAGGATATAGGAGAGGATAAAAATGAGTATAGACACCAAGATGATTGACATCATTGCAGGCCAGCTCAGTGTTGCAAAGGAAAAGGTAGTGCCGAACGCCTCCTTTGTAGATGACCTCGGAGCGGATTCCCTGGATCTTGTGGAGCTGGTCATGGCCATGGAAGAGGAGTTCGGCATGGAAATAGCCGACGAAGACGCGGAAAAGATGCAAACGGTCCAGGATGCCATTGACTTTGTCAAAGAGCACGGAGAAAAGTAAACCGCAAAAGGCGCTGTATTAACGACACTGTATATCGTCATGATAAACCAAAGCCAGAGCCGCAGGGTAGTAGTTACAGGGCTTGGCCTTCTCTGTCCCCTGGGTATCGGGGTTGAAGCAAGCTGGGCGAATCTGACAGCCGGGAAGTCCGGCATAGGTCCTGTTACCCGTTTTGACACAAAAGATTATCCTTCCCGGATTGCGGGAGAGGTAAAAGATTTTGAACCGGTTGATTTTATGCCGGAGAAGCTGGTTAAACGGGTAGATCCTTTTGTGAGACTGGGCCTGGCGGCGGCCCAGATGGCCATTGAAGATGCAGGCCTCGAGATCCCGGGGGACAAGGCCTCAAGAGCCGGTGTTATTACCGGATGCGGCCTTGGGGGGCTGGGATCGATTGAATACTACAGGGACGTCCTTGTAAATAAAGGACCCAAACGCGTGAGCCCGTTTTTTATCCCCATGGCCATACCCAACATGGCCTCCGGTCAGATCTCAATAATGTGCGGGACAAAAGGCCCCAATACCGTGGTATGCACTGCCTGCGCGGCAGGCAGCCACGCCATAGGAGACGCCTTTAAGACGATACAGAGAGGTGCGGCGGATGTGATGATATGCGGTGGCACCGAATCAGTAATCACGCCCCTGGCATTTGCCGGTTTCTCCAATATGAAGGCCCTTTCCACAAGGAATGAGAAGCCTGAACAGGCCTCGAGGCCCTTTGATAAGGAACGCGACGGATTCATAATCGGTGAGGGTGCAGGTATCCTGATCATCGAAGAGATGAATCATGCCCTGGAAAGGGGTGCCGATATCCGGGCAGAGATAATCGGATACGGGCTTACCGGAGACGCCTATCACATCACGGCCCCGCCCGAGGATGGAGAGGGCGGCGCAAGATGCATGTCAATGGCCCTTGAGGACGCAGGGCTCAGCTATCGGGACATAGACTATATAAATGCCCATGGTACGAGCACTCCCCTTAATGATCTTTGTGAAACAAGGGCCATAAAGACTGTCTTCAAGGACAGGGCAAAAGAGATACCCGTGAGCTCCACCAAGTCCATGACCGGGCATTTGTTGGGAGGGGCCGGGGGAGTTGAGGCAATTTTTTGCATAAAGACCATTGAAGACGGGATTATCCCCCCAACCATCAACTATGAGATCCCGGATCCTGAATGCGATCTCGACTATGTTCCAAATAGAGCAAGGAGCCAATCCGTGGACGTGGTTATGTCCAATTCCTTCGGCTTCGGCGGTACCAATGCCGTGCTGATTTTTCGCAGGTACCGGTAAGGTTCAGATCAATGAAGATAGTTATCGGTTCGGATCACGGCGGATTTGAGCTGAAAGAAAAGATACGCGGTTTGCTCATAGAGCTTGGCCATGAGGTTCAGGACGTGGGTTGCCACTCTCCGGATCCGGTTGACTATCCGGTACAGGGCCGTGAGGTTGCAAAATCAGTGGCATCCGCTCAATATGATAGGGGCATCCTGGTATGCGGAACCGGCATAGGCATGTCCATAGTGGCCAATCGAATACCGGGGGTCAGGGCTGCCCTGTGCCATGATATCTTTACAGCCAGGATGAGCCGGGAGCACAATGATTCAAACATACTCTGCATGGGTGGAAGGGTGACAGGTCCCGGACTTGCCGAAGAGATGGTCAAGGTGTGGCTTAAGACTCCTTTCAAGGGCGGGCGCCACAGTTGCAGAATTAATATGATTGACTCAGAAGATGAAAAGTAAATAGAATGGAGTTGAACTGTTAATAAAATAGTAATCCTGAACGGTGAACCCTGAACCTCTGAACTGTTAAGAAAGTGATTCATTTAAAGCATACTGACCCCGAGGTCTTTCAGGCCTTCAGGGCCGAGATAGAACGGCAGACCCAGCAGTTAGAAATGATAGCCTCGGAAAACTTTGTGAGTGAGGCGGTTATGGAGGCAGAAGGCAGTATCTTCATGAACAAGTATGCCGAAGGCTATCCTGGGAGGAGATACTACGGCGGCTGCGAAAATATGGACGTCGTAGAGAGGCTCGCCGTCGATCGCTTGAACCAACTTTTCGGATCCGAGTATGCCAATGTACAGCCCCACTCGGGCACCCAGGCAAACATGGCGGTATATTTTGCCCTTCTCAATCCTGGTGATTCCATCTTGTCCATGGATTTGGCGCACGGAGGGCATCTCTCTCATGGTTTGCCAGTGAGCTTTTCGGGGCGGTTTTTCAAGATAGCCCACTACGGCGTAAGCCGGGAGACCGAAATTATAGATTACGACGAAGTTGCGGAAATTGCCAGAAAACAGCGCCCTAAGCTCATTATTGCCGGGGCAAGCGCATATCCCCGCACCATAGATTTTGCGTACTTCAAGGCGATAGCCGACGAAGTCGGGGCCTATCTCATGGTGGACATGGCCCATATAGCCGGACTCGTGGCATCAGGCGTCCATCCGTCTCCGGTCCCCTATGCAGACTTTATTACATCCACAACCCACAAGACTATGAGAGGTCCCAGGGGCGGAATCATATTGGCAAAGGAGAAGTATTCCAGGTCATTGGACAGCCAGATCTTCCCCGGCATTCAGGGAGGCCCCCTGATGCACGTAATTGCCGCCAAGGCAGTGGCCTTTAAAGAGGCCCTGCGCGACGAATTCAAGATATACCAGCAACAGATTGTGGCAAATGCCAAAACCCTTGCCAAAACCCTGCAAGACAGAGGGTTTCGACTGGTCTCGGGAGGCACAGATAATCACTTGTTGCTGGTGGATCTCTCAGACAAGGGCCTTACAGGAGCAAAGGCGGAGGAGGTGCTGGAGCGGTCCGGTATCACTGTGAACAAAAATACCATCCCCTTTGACACCCAGTCCCCGAGGGTGGCCAGTGGTATCCGGATCGGGACCCCCGGAGTGACCACCAGGGGACTCAAAGAAAGAGAAATGGAAGAGGTGGGGAATTATATCTCAGAACTCTTGACCCGGCCTGACGACGATCGGTTGGCCAGGGATATAAAGACGAAGATCCGGTCCCTGTGTGAGAGGTTTCCGCTATACTCTGAACGTCTGGCACAATTTTCTGAATGTTGAATGCAGATGAATTATAAGATATGGAAAAAGATATCAAAAATACCAGGCCGTCCTGGGATGCCTACTTCATGTCCATTGCACACCTGGTTGCCCAGAGGTCCACGTGCCTGCGCCGCAAGGTAGGGGCAATTCTTGTAAAAAATCGTCGTATACTGGCAACAGGCTACAACGGGGCACCGAGCGGCCTGAGGCACTGTCTCGAAATAGGTTGCCTGAGGGAAAGACTCAAGGTCCCTTCGGGTGAAAGGCATGAACTCTGCAGAGGGCTCCACGCTGAACAAAATGTTATTATTCAAGCTGCATATCATGGGATTCCCGTGGCAAACTCCATTCTGTACTGTACCAACCTGCCCTGTGTTATATGTACAAAGATGCTGATAAATGCCGGCATCCGGTCCATCTATTACGCAAAAGGCTATGCAGATCCCATGTCCCGTGAAATGTTGGCAGAGGCCGGAGTAGATCTCATAGAATTTCAGTAAATATTCTTATGAACCCGTGGTCCCACGTAACCGTTCACGGGCAGGGGATATTTCTTTTCACTTCACACTTCAGCCCCTTGTTTTCTTAAGGCTTTTGACATGGGGGATGTCCTGCCCCCTCTGCATTCGCCTTACGCTGCGCTTAAGGCGATGCAGTTTCCCCCACAGCAAAAGCCGAGAAAACTACGGGGGCTTCCGTTATAAACTGTTCAAAGAAATATCCCCTTCCTGTGAACGGTTGCCATCCGCGCCCTGCCGCAGGAGCGGTTTGCCTTTTGCAGGGTTTCGATCGCGGGCCGGATTGCACTGCCTCTCCGGTCCGCGATGAGTGAGCTTTGAAACCCGGAAAAAGGTAACCGCTCCAAGGCAGGATATAACGGGTTCATAAGAATATTTACGAATTTCAGGGAAATAATTAAATAATATCTTGAAGCCTATTGCTTATCGCTCGGAGCATATACGTATGTTTGCTTTTTTTCGCCACAAGACACTGAAGACACTGAGATGGTAATTTCTTTTAAAAATGTCGAAGATCCTGCCAGTGAGGGTAGTGCTTGATACTAATATCCTGATATCAAGCATTTTCTTTTCTGGACCACCTGCCCAGATATTGAGTCATTGGAGAAAAAGGAGTTTTGCAGCAGTTATCTCAGAGCCAATAATCTTAGAATACATAAGAGTGGTGGAAGAAATCAGCCAAAAGTTTCCTCTGCAACCATCTGGTCTGTACAAAAACAACTTACGCTTACGGGGTCTCTATTCAGACCCTGGTTATCCGACCTTGCAGAGCCGCCTGCTGTAAGGACAGGTTCTGCAATGGCCAAAATCAGAAGGATCATGAGCAAATGGGACCTCAGGGTCCAATATCTCTTCAATAATAGCCTTTAGGGCCGGGACATATATGTCTTTTACAATTTTATCCTGGCTGTCACCTTGCTTGAACAAGACAGCCCGAAGGGCATTCAGATTGCTTGAGCCGGCAAGACCCCTCAGCCCGTACAGGGCGGCGTTTATCCCGGACCATCCGGACCCGAGGCCATAGTAACGGTCGCACAGGAGCAGGTACATGGGCATTTGGAAGGAGACTATCTCCTGTTTAATTGTTTCTCTGCCTGAGACTTTGGAGGCAACTGTCGCCCTTGGCAACTGTATTCTGCTGCCGGTCTTGTAATCTATGACCCAAACAGTGCCCTTCCGGTCCTTTTCTACCCTGTCGAGCACTCCTTTCACCCTGACCTTGCGGCCTCTCCCAAGATTGAGGTCCATTTTGCAGGGGACCTCAAGGCCCATCAGCATGTGACCCTGTGCGTGCTCTCTCTCAAGCCGCAGGAAATTTGAGAGGCGGTAAAGCAGGACCTCCCTGAAGAGCCTCACACTGCCGCTCCATTCCGCCTTTGATCCGAAGGTCCCTTCAAGCGCCATATCAGACTTGGTCATAAGGTCATTATCACGATCAGCACTGAACTGGATCTCCCTGTCCAGCCATGGCAGGTAAAACTCCCTTAGTATGTCATGTACCAGGGTGCCCACCAGAAGGGGATCGATCTCATCCCTGTCTATGACATCCGGGGCATCCAGTCCCAGGACATACTTTGCGTAAAACCTGAAAGGGCACGAGAGATAGGTATCAAGGGCGGTTGCCGAAAAGGTGAATGCAGAGAGAAAATCAATGACCTGGGGACTCTTCTTCACAGGAAGGGCAGAGGGAATCCCGGGCCTTTGGAACATAACCGGACCGTGAATGGGAATCACATCCCGGCGGCCTGCACGCTTCTCGGCCTCCCATATAAGCTCCTCAATAAAACGGCTTCTTACCAGGCCCTTGCCCTTGTCTTCGGAAAAGAATAGGTGGATCTCCCCGGCCCCTGCCAAGAGCCTCTGAAAATGGTACCGGCTGATCTCAACCGCCTGTTTCTTGTCAGGAAGACCGAGATACTTTCGCAGATCTGGAGGCATGATAGGATCCGGCCTGCTTTCAGGAGGAAGCACGCCCTCATTAAGGTCAAAAATCATCACGCGCTGAAACTCCAGGCACCTTGTCTCCAGAAAACCCAGTATCTGAAATCCCTCCAGAGGGACCCCCTGGAATGGAATCCTGGTCTGCCGCACCAGGTGACAAAACAGCGAATGAATACCGGTGGCTGAGGCAGCCTCCCTGGAAACAGGGCCGGCTTCAAGCTCATCCAGGAGCCCTGCCATGGCCGTCATAAACTCACCGCTGAGCGGATAACCTGTAGCTGCTCCATACTCCACTGTCCACTCAAGCAGACTCTTGAGAGCGGTAGCGTGTTCACCTATTTTCTTCAGCCCTTCAAAGGCCTTGAAACACATCTGATGGACATGAGGCAGAAATTGAGAAGCGGGGAAATCCTTCTCATCCAGATGGGCGATTGCCTTTTCAAGCTCCTCAAGCCTTACAAAGCTTCTTTTTTCTCGGGCCAGCCAGGCCTCAAGAAAATGGACCACGGACCTGAGGGAAGAATCGGTTGATCGGGTGATTTGCTGATCGGAGGTTGAGGGGCTGTGTAATCGAAGGCTCTTTATATACGGGTGTCTGAGTACAGCGAGGTAATGAGGGGCGTAGTACTTATCATTTATCCTTCCTTCCTGGGCATCAAATACGGAGGCAAGCAGCCGGGCAAGTGCTGTCCGTTCAAGCGGATAGCCCATGGATATGTTGTATGGAAAGGCCGCATCCTCAAACAGCCGGCTCAACACCGGGATAAGTGGTTCAGGCCCTGGAAGGACTACGGCCTCCTGATCAGGTGCAAGCCCTCCCCGGTCTTCCAGATTACGAGCAAATACATCTTCAGCCATATGTATCTGGGAATGGAGGTCAAAGCCCTGATGTAGATGAAGAAATTGGTGATTTGGTGATCGGTTGATTTGGTGATCCCACGTACCATGGCATACGGAGCGCAGACGCTCCAGGTGCTTCCACCTGACATCGTTTACCGTCCATGGAGATGGGCCGTCCTGGACTACTACGCGGGCAATTCCGAGCCTGGTCAGGACTGAAAAGACCTTTTCCTCTGCGCGGTTGAGTGCTGCAAAACCCGCAAGATATATTTTTGAAAAGGGCCATTCCAGCCTATCTACGTGCTCTGCTGCGATACGATACTTTTCGCCCCTGGACCAGAGAGAATTTCCGGCCAATGCATCCAGCCATTTACTGTAAAGTCCGGGCAGAACGGGCCAGAGCCCTCTTGCCTCCTCAGTAATACCGGCATCAGCCAGTGCTGATGGCACGGCCTGTTTAATCCGGGCAGGAGAGACCAGCTCTGTCCCGAACTCATCAAAGAGATCAAGGAATTTCAGACCCCAGAAAAAAAAGCCCTCAAAGCTGGATGTCACGGCAGGAAGTAATAAATGTTCGCCATCAGCTTCCATGTCCCTTGCGGTAGCGTAGACCAGGTGCAGTAATTCCACCTGGCCGGCATCTCTCCTGCCGGATCCACCTGGTGACCTGCCTGCCGTATAGGCCATGAAGCTATCTATGTCGAAGATCCGGGGAGGATGGAAAGGGCCGCCGATGAGCCTTCCAAGCTCTCTCCTGAGATAGAGGGCCGGGCGCCTGCCCGGAAAGACAACCGCTGTTCCGGACAGATCCCGTCCTTCCGGCTCCCGGGCCAATATATCCTTAGCCAGCCAGCCGACCAGGGAAGAACCAAGGGGCAGAGAGACATGTTGCTGCCGGAATTTATGGCTTTTGCTCGCTTTCATGTATTTTCCAGTCACTGATTAATCAGCCATAGACCCACACGGGCGCATTCATATGTTGGGAAACCTAAATTTAGTAATGAACATCGAACATCGAACGTCCAACATCGAATGTTGAATGGAAAAAGATAAAGAAACAGAAATAGCTGTTGAATGTTCGGTATTGGTGTTTGTTTTTTTCATTCGATGTTGGACGTTCGATGTTCGATGTTCGATGTTCATCTTTCAAAACAACCATGTATGGTATAAATGCAATCTGTGAACGCTTACAAAATAACTTAGCGCTTATGGGCCCCCTCCCCCAACGTGTGAATGCGCCCGACCCAGACAGATCAATCACTAAATCACTAAATTTCCTCAATCACTTCCTGGTCAAGATACAGGATCACGCCTTTGGTTTCGTGGTCCGGGTAGAGTTGAGAGAGTAAATTTAAATATCGTGACACCTGTCTTCTGTCCTCTGCCCTTGCCCTGCTGCCTGTCTTGTATTCGCCGACCCATAACGTATTTTGGCCCTTGACCAGCCTGTCCAGCCTGAAGAGCTCACCTGAGCTGTCAGCCACTTCTTTTTCCACCCAGGTCTCATCCCCGGCACCTGTCCAGAAAAGCGGCCTTGCCACAGGATGACAGATAGTCCGGGCCATGGTCCGGATGTCTGTCTCTTTGCCAGTGTCAATATCGGGATTTTTGGAAATGGACAAAAAGATTTTCTGCAGCAGCGCATGTACTTCCTCAGGATTACACCGGCAATCCAGAGGGCCATCCAGTCTTGCAAGGAGCCTGTGTACGAAATCCCCGAGCGCTGCCGCCCTTTTCCTTGTCGGAGACAGCAGGACCTTTGACTCTGTGGGCCTCCTGACCAAGTATTTAGGCCAGTTCCAGCCTTCATTAACTCTTTTCACCCTCTTTTTTTTGTGTCTTTTCGAGGGGTTTGCGGCCAACCGGTTGTCCGTTGAGATCACTCTCCCCTCTTTTTGGGATTTCGCTTTCAATCGTATTTCCCCACTTGGCAACCAGATTCCCGTTCAAAAGCGGTTCCAGCAGGGATATCAACCTGTTCTTCTGCCCGCCCACGGCCTTCTGCGGAACAAACAGGTATAACTCGTCCTTTGCCCTTGTAAGGGAGACATAGAGGACATTGAGCTCGTCCAGCCAGGCCTTGCCGCATTCATCCCTGTAGAAGTCCGAAAGCTTCCGGGATACGTTTCTGAGCTCCCGGCTGGTGTGCCATGCCTTGAGGACCCCTCCATCCATGGAGTATATGCGGCCATCCGCCCTCATTCCGAGGATCGCGAGCGGCAGTATCACTACCTTTGCCTCCAGCCCCTTGGCCTTGTGGACGGTCATGACCCTTACGGCATCTATATCCCGGGGAGTCTTTACCCCAAAGACCTCGTCAGGCCCTGTCTCCATCCACTGGATAAACCCCCTGAGATCGCCGCCGTATTCAGGTTCATGGGCATGCAGCAGCTCCAGGAGGTGACTCAACGCAACAAAGTGGTCCGGGAAACACCGGATCAGATCCATCCTGCGAACAAGCATTGAGACAAGGTCATAAGGGGGCAAAAAGCCCACGGAGCCAAAGGCATCGCCCAGGGTCTTTCCCCAAAGGCCGGGGAAATCCTTCTGAAATCTCTGGTAAAGATACTCTGCCCCCCGGCCTTCGCTCTTTAACCTTTGACCCTCGAGCCACTCCCAGGGGCTGAGCCCTGATACCTCTGTTTTCCAGGCACCTTCCAGAATATCGCCGGCAATCACAGAAGCCAGTGCCTGGTCATCAACAGGCCTTTCTAAAAAACGCAGGATCTCAAGGACCTCCTGCACCAGGGGATCCTCCCTGATATCAAGCTGCCTGTGGGAGAAGACCGGGATGCCTGCTGAGATGAGGCCGTGGCTGAAATCCTGTACATCCTGATTGTCCCTGACAAGCACCAGTATATCCCTGGGACCGTGGCGGGTAAGGACATCTTCCTTAAGGAGCCTGACCAGGCTGAGCCTTGATTCCTCTTTTAACTCCTCCAGGCGGCCTTCCCGGCTGAGGATTTCCACTTTTACCATGCCTCCCTTGTGGCTGATTGCATGGGCAGGCGGAAGCTCCTGCGCGGCCCCTGAGAACACGTTGCCTGCATATCCAGGATCCAGGACATCCGATACGGCAGGCTCCTCCTTCATCCAGCGCTCAAGATTCCCCCTGTCGAATACTCGGGCCACAAACCTAAGCAGGACCTCTCTGCTCCTCCAGTTATATGGAAGAACAAGATCCACAAGGCCGGTGTCTCCAAGAGAGCCAAAGGCCCCCGGGCCCTTTTGAAACACCTCGAGATCACTCCCCCTCCACCTGTAAAGCAGTTGTTTCCTGTCACCTACGCAGAACAGGGAACCCCCTTGAGCCACGGCGTTATCAATCAAAGGGAAGAGGTTCTTCCACTGGAGGCTGCTGGTATCCTGGAACTCGTCCAGCAGGAAGTGATACAGCCGGTCTCCGAGACGAAAGATCACCTCCGGCAGGATGAACTCGGTCAGGAGCCTTCTTGCAAGTCCGTTAATGTCGCTTAAAAAAATACTCCTTGATCCGGACTTGAGATCTGAGAGCTGGTCTCTCCATGGAGCCAGTAGCTTTAAGTACGGCCCTGATACCTCAAGGGCCCTTGCCTCGGCATATGCTCCGGCAAGAGCCCTTAACGCCTTCCATTCAGCAGAAAGGTCTTCAGGGACGTCTGATCCCTTAAGGCACAGATCTTTCAGGCCTTCTTTCTCCCATGCCTTTGAGGAAAGTGCCCTGGGCAGGTCTCCGGAAGCTGTGTCTGACAGGGCCCTGCGGCTGTAGGATTTGAGCTTTACACCATGGGCATCTGCCTCGTCCAGGAAGCCCTGAGCAGACCGGGACAGCTCCATGGCCAAATCCATGGAGCCCTTGTGCCCTTTTTCTATCCCAAACCGGAGACCGTATGTAGATTCTTTCTCGTTAAGCGATTCCAGAACCCGGAGAAGCTCTTCCCGCGGCCACCAGGAACCACGCGCCTGGAAAAGAAGATAATGATGCACGAAATCCTGCAGCAGTCCCCACAACCCCGGATCTTGTGCTGAACAGAGCAAAATACGGTCAAGGGCAGCGGCCCTGAGCGGCGCCTCGTGCGCCTCGATCTCGTCTTGCTGTGACAGCCCCAGTTCCTGAGGGGCCGCCTGGACCAGGCGATATATGAAGCTGTCAATGGTCCTGACCTGCCATTCATCATACCCTGCGAGGATCTCGTCCATCTGTCTCAGAGCGAGTTCCTTCATCCTTGTCTGTGACAAATCAAGCAAGGGAGAGAGTACTTCCATGGCCTGCTTCTCTCCAAAGGCCGCCTGTTTCAGAAGCTCCAGTATGCGTTGGCGCATCTCCGCAGTTGCTTCATTGGTAAAGGTTATGGCAAGTAAGTTCTTGAGACGGCTCCTGGGAATCTTTTCTGAAATGAGAAACTGTACAAATCTGCAGGCGAGAAGAAAGGTCTTGCCTGAGCCGGCAGAGGCCTCTACCCTCAAAGCGTGAGGGAAAAAAAGCTCACGGTCTGGGGGAAGCATGTTCATTTGGTGATTCCGCTGAAAATACCTCATCTGCTGCGCTGCATAAGAGCTGAAAGGGGTTGATTGCCATAGCTCACTGTAGGCGTTTACAGGGTGCTGCAGATACGAGGCGGAGGGAGGATACGCAGACGTACTTCCTGTACTTCAAGTGCCCGACCTGCCTGCCGGCAGGCAGGCAACAAAGCAGATGCGGTGCCCTGTGAACGCCTGCCATATTTCAGCCGGAACAGAGATCATAGACCAATTTGAAAGTCTCTTCCGCCCTGGAAAAGACCGCCTCCGCCTCCGCCCTTGAGGGAAGGCTATTACCTGATACCCTGGATTTCCGCAATTCCCGGATGGACTGGGTAATTCGTTTCGCCTCATCCGACGTATAAGTGAGGTCGGAAATGGTTTTAGAAAAGGCCTTATCGTCCATCTCCAGGAGGTCCTTTTTTATCCCGGGAAGGGCCGCGGCCATGGCCTTGATCAAGGCTATTGCCATATCTGAGCAACGGTTAATGGCAATCGCCGGATTATCTCCCTGCAATGCATCTTCCGCCTCCTGAAGGTGCGTCCTGGCATATCTCAAAAAGGTATGTGCCCGGATCATAAAAACCACGAATCGAAACCCCTAAGATAATGATCCTGTACATTATTATTCCGGACGAGTCCCTACTCGTCTTCACTCAGAAACTTGTACAGGATTTCATTGTCCCGGACCCAGCCTAACTCCCGGCGGACCACGTATTCCTGATAACCGGGATCATCTTTGAGCCTTTTTATTTGCTCTTCCAGAGCTGTATTTTTCTTGGCAAGCTCCAGGTTTGACAGATAAAGCCGCTCGTGTTCTTTCTTCATCCGGTGAAGTTTCCACATCCCAATGGGTCCTGCCACATCCCAAAGCAGGATAAGTCCGAGGATGACACCTGCGATCAACCACAGATGTGCTCCGGCTTCTCCGTCATTTCTTGGACGAGCTGAATTATAGCGACTATACTTTCGCATACCCGTTCTCCTGAAAAAACATAAAACATTAATGAATTACAATTAGTTACTACGATAAACTATTATCAGAACATTAGTCAAGCAAAATGTAATCAGTTTGCCAGTAAGTTCCCGCTGGTCGAAACCAGGCCCGCACGGCTTCACTGGGGCGCCTGTCCTTTAAGGACCTCAAGGTAGGTCTGGTACACATCCTGCGCGAACTGGCTCACTGCTACAAGGGCTGCGAGACTTGTAGCCCACTTGATTATCTGTACACGAGTGGGGTTGTACTTAAACATCTTCTTTGTGAGCCCGATGAAGAGATAGACAATGCCGAAACCGTAAAGAAAACAGACAAGCAATTGCTTGAGGATTTCAATCATTGAGCCTGCTTGCCTGGAAAAAAACAAAGTCATCAGCACCATAACGACCACATGGACTATATCGTGTTTTGTCCACAGGTTCTTTTGTAATATGTCTTTTTGTGGCATCCTCTATCAATACTTTCCGGACCATACTTTGGTCAACTGGATTACCTTAATTCCGGCCTTCGCGTCTCTTCGTGTTCCCGGGCAAAAAACTACATAACTTTTGCCACTGATACCGTACGATCCCCAAGCATATTCACATAGCTCCCCAGTTCGTTGTCATACCATCCGTAGATCACTGCCTGGGTAATTGCAATTCTCAATACGTTCTGTCCGATTTTCTGTACAGTCTCTTGTCCTGCGGTTCGACATACCTTTTGCAGGTCTATATTTACTTCTGCCGTGCGGGTATGGGTTTCATTGCCCTCGATGATGGCCCCGGCTCTTGGAAGTCCGATAATATCGCAGGAGACATTCTGTTCTTCAGTGTAATGGAGATATCCGCGGGAATCTCTGGCTGCGGCATCCTTGTAGATATTGTTTATTAATTCCTTCCGGATCGATTCACCTGATGGCTCTTCCTGCAGGTTCACTACCAGAATAATCAATGACCCTGTCGTGGTCGGAATCCGCACGGATTGAGCAATAAACCCGATCTGTTTCATCTCAGGTATCACAAGTGCAAGTGTATTTGCCGCCCCTGTCGTGGTCAATATGATGTTATTCAGGATGCTCCGATTCTTTCGCAGATCTATTGCTCCTGATTTCGGAAGCCGGTCCAGGACTTCCTGAGAGCCTGTTACTGCATGGACAGTGGCCATTGAAGCGGTCAGGATCCTTTGGGAGCCGAAAGAGTCCAGAAGCGGTTTCATCATATGTGCCAGGCAGGTAGTTGTACATGATGCATTGGAAATAATCCTGTGCGCTCGCGGGTCATAATCATTTTCATTAATACCCATGACTGTCGTAACAGCATCATCAGGCATGGCTCTGGCCTTATCTTTTATCTTGAAAGGGGCCGAGACAATGACCTTTTTTGCCCCGCTCTCAAGGTGGCCTCTCACGGAACCCCTCGGTTCATCAGGAGAGACAGTAGGGTCAGTGAATTGACCTGTAGTATCCACCACGATCCTGGCACCATGTTCCCGCCAGCCGATATCCTTTGGATTCCGTGAACGCCGCAGGATTTTGACTTTCGTTCCATCTATGGTTATGTATCCCGCCTCTTCATCCACATCCTGGATTACTTTCTCGCCCTTGTATCCATAAAGATAACCGCCAAGGGAACCGTAAGTAGAATCTCTCTCCAGATAGTGTGCGATATCCATCAGCGAGGTCCCAACGTCTCGTCCGATATTGACCACTATTTCATTGAAATACTTTCTCGCAACGTGATGCCAAAGTGTGAGCTTCCCGATTCTTCCAAGGCCATTGATGCCGAGTTTCAGGCCGTCATTACCTTCACTTTTTGAGATATTTTCCATCTTAGTCTCTTTCCATTTCTCTGATCTTCATTTGACCCGAGTAGATAGATCCCTCCAGGCCGTCAATGTTTATCCAGTCCCCTGATTTCAGCTCTTTTCCATCCAATGAACAGATCCTTTCCTTCTCTTTGCAAATGAGATCTACACATCCCACTATACATGTCTTACCCAGCCTGTGGGCCACAATTGCAGCATGTGAGGTGGAGCCTCCCCGTGCCGTGAGCAGTCCGTCGGCCTCATAGACTTCCTTGATGTCATCAGGAACGGTATCGTTCCTAATAAGGACCAGGGATGTCCCTGGTTCTGCCTTTCGCCAGTGATGAATTTCTTCCAGGCTGAACACGATTCTCCCGGTCATGGCGCCTCCGCTGACCGCTATTCCGTGGCCAAGGAAATCGGCAGAGCTCCTATCTTCCACATCAAAGGTGTAGACCCTCTTTCTCTCTCTAATGACCATATTACGGGTCTGGAGGGCATAGAGGTCTTTTGTGTCCAGACTTTCAAATGTGAATTCTATCTCCTGGGGGCTCCATTTTCTCTTATAAAAAAGCTCTTTTGCCCATTCCCTTATGGCATTATAGATTTCAGGAAACATGGATTCAAGCGCCTTTTCGCTCTGCCTGTTCTCGATCCGTGCCTGCTTTATGGAAATGGGAAGCGTACTGACCAGGCCTGAAACTACGTCCTCACCCTGATTCCCAGGGGTGAAATCGCCCCATAACTCAAGCTTGTCTGCAGACCATCTGGGGCTGTGAGTAAAAAAGACGCCCGCACCGGACATGCGGGATAGGTTGCCAAAGACCATGGCCTGAACCATTACAGCCGTTCCCCAGTCATCGGAGATACCCAATATCTTACGGTAGGCCTCGGCCTTTGGTGCGTACCAGGAATCAAAGACCTTCCTTATAGCCACAAGAAGCTGATCAAAAGGAGAGTCTTCGATCTCTATACCGTTGTCCAGAATTAACGATTTGTAAGTCAGGGCAATATCCTTCATTTGTAACCCGGAAAAATACCTTTTGTAAGGTTTGTCCAAACGCTTCTTAAAATCAACGATGATATCATCGAACTCATCTCTTTCCAGGCCGAAAGACATACCGTAAGACTGCAGAAATCGCCGGTATGTATCCCAGCAGAACCACTCATTGCCAGTCTGCCTGGCCATTCCCTGAACGATATCTTCATTGATTCCTACATCAAGGAATGTGGACATCATCCCGGGCTGGGGAATGGCGGAGCCGCTCCTTACTGCCAGAAGCAGGGGATTTTGAGGGTCTCCAAAGGTCTTTCCGGTCAATTTCTCAAGAGCAGCTATCTCAAGGGCCACCTGTTCCTCGAAGTTTTTCTTTGCACGCGTGTAGTGATCAACAATCTCACGGCATCTGAAAACTTCGGTAGTAACAATGAAACCAGGCGGAACCGGGAGACCGTAACTGTTCAGCTTGACCAGATTGAATCCCTTGTTTCCGAGGTGGATGACATCTGATACATTTTTCTTTGTGGGATAGATTGGCGTTATTACCTTCTGGGGGTCATAACTGAGCAACAGGCGCAGGTCCTCTTTCGGGAGCTCATCCGACTGATGATAAAGGGTATTCAGGATACGGCTCAAAAAGAGATCAAGCTGCTGAAGACCTAAAGAAGTAGCAATCCTGTCGCGCAGGAAGATTTCCGTGATACGGTGGGGCAGTTTTTTCCGGTCGTCAGACCCTTCAGGTAAGCGATATTTGGGCAATAGCCTCCCGGCCGGCATCTGTTCCAGGATCCTGGAAAGATTTTCCTGATGAATATTGTTGAAGTAGTCATTGGTGATGTTTCTCACAGCCTGGGAGAAACCACGGAAGATGTCTAGGTACTGGGTCAAGGAAAATCCCCTGATTTTGAGGGAATGGGCCAGCAGATCCAATTGTCGCTCTATCTCCAGAGACGAGATGCCATCCAATTTGAGGGCCGAATTAAAGAGGCGTAAGTAATCAAAAATCTGGGAAAAGGCAGCCCTTGTGATCAGCTTGAGATCAATGGTCTCAACGATCTCTTCAAAAAGGACGTTTACCAGAGACTCCAGCCGGAAAGTCAGCCCCAGTGCATCAAATTTCAACTCGTGGTAGCTGCCATACATGGATGGGATACCAGCAGCGAAATGCCTCTTTCTGTATATGTTTTCCCTGACTTCATAGTTCTCTTGCGATAGGATAACTTTCTTCAGCTTCTCAAGGTAACCCAGCAGCATTTCCAGTTTCAGCCTGACATCTTTCTTGCCAAAGGCCTTTTTCAGTTTTTCCAGATCAGGCAATCCGCTGGACCGGAGTTGCGCCAGATAGTCATTTATTTCAGTAAGATCCAGATAATATTTCTGATAAAGGAGTTTGTAAAAAGCAACCCCCAGTTCAATCCTTTTACAATCGAGTCTTGATATTTCTGAAATTTCACCCAGCAATGCCTTTAGACGATCATTCTCAATATTCAGAAGATCAGCCATATCTTTAAATTCCCCGGCATCAAAGAGATGGGTGATAGCCCGGTGGACGCCATCGATATTGGGCCCTTCCGTCTCAATCTGCTGATAGATATCCGGAGGCACAAAAGGCCTTATTCCCTCCTTGTTCCTGGTCTTCCAGAAATTTAAAACAGCTTCCATAAGGTCAACGATCTGATTACTGCTCTCAACATGACTCTGCTTTCTCAAGAAGTGGATAAGTGGGTCCTTGCGCAGGCATATTTCATCGATCTCGGTGGAGATGTCCCTGAGCCTCCCCTCTGCTCCGATGTCATTGAAATATATAGGGAAGAGACGGGTCAACTGCTTGACAAGGTTATAAACCGGGCCGATGTCGCTGTTTAACAACTGAGTTATATCACGGGAGAAAAGATCTGTATCCTTGATTAAAACACCGCTGAGTGAAAGATGTATGATCAGAGAGGACAGCAGCTTTTTCGACCACTTGGGGTTCAGCTCTATAAGTTGGATCCACGTGCGTATATTCTGAATATGGGCGGGATTTGCCCTGATCCGCCAGTCTTCACCCACCCCTCTTATTTCTGGTGTCTGGAATCCGAGCGAGACAGCCGAATCGACAAAAAAATCCACAAGGTCGCTTTCATCAGTCCTATAAACCCCCCGGCCCACGTTCAGGACACAGTTAAGCGCCGTCCCCGGAAACTTTCCTATACTCCTCCTTAAAATTGTAAAGGTCTTCCCAAGGGATTTCTGAATGACCAAGGGATCTTCATGATGAATAAGCCACTCAAGAGTCCGGTTGATGTCACTTAAGGTCTCTTCATGAATAGGTGAAAGACCTGCGGTATCCATGATGCAAAGGAGAAACAGCAATTTCCACTGGTTTCCCTGTGCCTTATCGCCTCCGGCATTAAGGAGCTCTTGAGGAATATCATTATAAATGGTAACGATCTGACCGTATCCCGGAAGCTCGACAAGTCGATCCAGGATGATCTTTGGATTGTCATCCGAAGCGTGAACAATACTCTCCAGTCTCTCTTGATGGGTCTTTAGCTGTCTGTGGGAGACAGGTTTAAAAATCTCATCCAGTCCTGCCTTTCCGGATTCTTTTTCAAACCAGGCAAGCGGATCGGCCTGCCCAAGCCAATAATTATATGTATATCGAAAGTACTTGATTAAAAGGTGATTTATGGCAGTAAATCTGTATCCTGAAGGGATTGCTTCAGAATAGCTCTTTCCCAACTTGTTCAGTTGATAAAAACTCTTGGCAAATAGAACGAACGTCTCTTCCTGATAGTTCCCGATCCTGTCAAATGCATAATCCAGGACGGGCAGGAATCCGAAAAGCTCGGTTCCGGCATCTTTGATGATCTTTTGA
>PQXD01000001.1:126718-133390 GCA_003194485.1 Deltaproteobacteria bacterium | reverse complement strand
AATAAAAAAGAGGAGATTATCAGATGCATTGATCCTTATTTTTTCTTCCCTGGAGGAATCAATGGCCTGAAAAAAGATGTCTATATACAGCCTAGCTGCTTCAGGCCCTTTGGGGTGGGTTCGGAGCACATGGAAGTAATTAAGTGCATAGGTCCGTGCCGCCCTTACAATAAATTCCCAGTTTTTGTAGGGATGGCATATCTCTTCAAGGAAGGACTGTAATCTCTCTTTGACGCCACGGTACTCTCCCATGACCTCCTGCAGGATTTTATATCTCTGGTCAACGGTAACATCAACGCGGCTGTAAGCAATATTGACCTCTAAAGCCCTGGATGACATGTCCATATATTCTCCTGCTGATTAAAAGCTCACTATTATAAGATACTATGTTGTGGAGGCGCTGGGAATAGTCTTTGCTATCTGGAAATTTGAAATTGGAAAGTAGAAATTTGGGTAAGTGGAACAAAGAGATTCAGAACACCGTGGACTATCGGATAATATGATCATCTTAAACAGTGTAAGAGCATGAAGGCCAAATTTCCAATTTCAAATTTGTAAATATTCGGTGAACCCGTTATATCCTGCCTTGGAGCGGTTACCTTTTTCCGGGTTTCAAAGCTCACTCATCGCAGACCGAAAGGGGCAGTGCAATTTGGCCCGCGATCGAAACCCTGCAAAAGGCAAACCGCTCCTGCGGCAGGGCACGGATGGCAACCGTTCACTGGCAGGGGATATTTCTTTGAACAGTTTAACGGAAGCCCCCGTAGTTTTCTCGGCTTTTGCTGTGGGGGAAACCCCGGCTCCTGAGCGCAGCGAAGGAGAACGGGGAGGGGGCAAAACTCCCCCATGTCAAAAGCCTTAAGAAAACAAGGGGCTGAAGTGTTAAGTGAAAAGAAATATCCCCTTCCAGTGAACGGTCTGCACAATGGACTTAAAACCGGTCACAGGGGAGCTTCTTTATGGAGACGATTTGCGTCAGCCCCGCAAGTTTTCCTGGCTTTTGCTGTGGGGGAAACTGCATCGCCTGAGCGCAGCGAAGGAGAACGGGGAGGGGGCAAAACTCCCCCATGTCAAAAGCCTTAAGAAAACAAGGGGCTGAAGTGTTAAGTGAAAAGAAATATCCCCTTCCAGTGAACGGTCTGCACAGTGGGCCAAGGGTTCATAAGAATATTTACGAATTTCAGGTTTCAAATTTCAATGCCAAAGTATAAGATGAACAAAGTGTAAACCACTCTATGAAGGATACAAGAAGCCCGGATCATGGCCCTTCAAAATATAGTCCGGATCATGGCCCAAATGTCTGGTACCGTGGTGGACATGAACCCCTCACTCAGGCCCGGCGTACAAGTAAAGGAAGGTGAGGAGCTTTTGACACTGGAGAGGATGAAGCTTTTCTGCACGGTTTCAGCTCCGTGCACAGGTGTGGTGACTGCCGTAATGACAGGGCCTGGCAGCAGGGTTTCGGAAGGGAAGATATTGCTTGAGATGGAGGTTCAGGGGCGCTGAAGTCCAGGCAGTCCTGTCATTGGTTTCAGGAGGCCCTTGTCTCCATCCAGTTCATAGTACCCGCCAATTAACAGTGGATAATTGTCAGGTATATGGCCTACGGGAAGATCAGCAATTATCGGGATCCCGAGGGATCCGAACCGGTCCTGCAGCAGTATGTGCAATAGCCTTTCAGGCTTTCCATCTCCGAGGAGATAGCCCACAGCAATTCCTGCCAATCTGGATAGCCTTCCTGTGAGTAAAAGCTGCATCAGCATCCGATCAAGGCGATAAAGAGCCTCATTATGATCCTCGATCAAGAGAATCGCTCCATCCCACCCTGGCTCATAGGCCGTACCGATAAGATGTGTAATACAAGTCAGATTTCCCCCAATGAGTGGACCTTTCGCCTTGCCGGTACTGAGGGCGGTGCCGGAAAGACCGGGAAATTCTCCTTGGTCAAGGCAGGTCCATAGTGCTTTTCTTGCAGGTTCTGTCGTATCCGGCAGAGTTGAGACAAGGGGGCCGTGTATTGACAGACGACCTTTTTGAACAAGAGCTGAGTGGAGCAGGCTTACATCACTGAAACCTATCAGTATCGGAGCCTCATTTCCAATCCGGTCCCACGGCACCATGCTCAGCCAACGAAAGGAGCCGTATCCTCCCCTCAAACACCATACGATATCTATAGATGTATCCAAGAGAAGATCTGCAAATCTGTCGGCCTGGAGTTGGTCTTTACCTGCAAGATAGGGCAGGGAAGGCATATATTCGGTCTGATCAGGAAATATATCATTTGTGATCTCCAGCCAGGGAGCTTTTTCTTCAATTATCTTAAGACCTGCCTCCAGCTTTTCTGATTCAGGCGGGCTGGAGGGAGCAAAAAGCGCTGCACGGCGGGACCTGGTATGGATTGAAGAGCACACTTTCCTTGACTTTATCTTGGTATTTATTAATTTTATCTTACTTTTAGAGGGTTAGTTCTAAAATCCGTATTTTCCCCGGCAAAAATCCTGAAACACGATCATGAAAGCACGAAAGCAGGTCTTCGTGCCTTCGTGATCAATTTCTTTATTTTCAAGCCCGTTTGGTTCCGGCTTGTCCGGGTTAGGGCGGTTAGCCAAAAAGTCTCTCAATAACGCCTTTGATTGTGCGCGGGCGACATATTTGAGAATATATAGTACAATATTTTTGAATAGTACTTTAGCGTACATTTATGGAATATTACCAGAAAAAATATACAGTGAGATAAAAAATATGGGACAAAGAAAAGATTATTACAAGCTGCTTGGTGTTACAAAGAATGCCTCTCCTGAGGAGATAAAGAAGGCATTTCGAAAAATGGCGCTCAAGTATCATCCGGACAAAAATAAAGGGGATAAAACCGCTGAAGAACGCTTTAAAGAGATCAACGAGGCCTATGCAGTTTTGAGTGATCCTGAAAAACGCCGTCAGTATGATACCTTCGGTTCTACGGAATTTCATCGCAGATTTACACAAGAAGACATCTTCCGGAACTTTGATTTTTCCGATATTTTTCAGGACATTGGAATCGGCAAATTCTTCTTTGGCGGGCGAGGTGGTACTGAAGTCTCCTTTGATGAAATCCTGGGGCAGGCCTTTGGTTCGATGGGCGGAGGCCCTGGTGGACATGCATTTAAACGAGGTTTTCAGTATTCACAACCAATCGGACAGGATGTGGTTTTGGAATTGGCCCTTTCCCCAAACGAGATCATTAAGGGTTCACACAAATTGATATCTATCCGGACAGGCGGGAGTCCTGAGCGAATCTCCGTGCATATACCAAAAGGCATCAGCCCGGGAAAGAAAATCCGGGTGGCAGGTAAAGGGGCACAGGGACCCGGAGGCAGAGGAGACCTCTACCTGCTGATCAGTCTCAGGTTAGATCCTGGTTTTCGTTCAAGCGGCTCAGATGTAGAAGTGGACAAGGTTGTGAAGTTTACCGACGCATGCCTGGGCGCAGAAGTGGAGGTTCCGACTGTGGAAGGAGGGATGGTGAGGCTCAAGATTCCTGCAGGCACACGGTGTGGACAGAAGTTGCGTCTGAGGGGGAAGGGTCTCCCAACTGCCACTGGTGGCCGTGGAGACGAATATGTTCGAATAATGATTGAAGTGCCGGCCAGGCTGACCTCTAAACAGAAGGAGCTGGTCCTTAAGTTGAAAAGGGAAGGACTTTAGCTGTCATAAAGCAACAGTTTTTTGATCCTTCGCTATTTGGTAAGGAGGAATACAAATGTCATACAGACAAAAACCGTTCGCCACTTTGATAATTTCCTTTACGGCGGCTGTACTGAGCGCCGTTTCAATTTCCTCTGCAGGTTCAGGGCCAAACATGCAGGAGGGCTTGTGGGAGATCACTGTTAAAATGGAAATGCCCGGCATGCCGATGAACATGCCCTCGATGACACACACTCAGTGCATCACGAATGAAGACATGGTTCCCAGTGGCTCTCCTCAACAGGCCGAGGAGTGCAAAATCACCAGGACCAAAATGGAGGGTGATACAGTGACATGGACCATGGAGTGCGATAGTCCGGAAGGCAAGACAAGGGCAACCGGTAAAATAATATACAGTGGAAACACCTTTAAGGGCACAATCAAGATGACAATGAAAGAGGGCATGGAAATGACTCAACACCTCAGCGGCCGGCGCATCGGTAATTGCAAGCAGTAGAAAGGCTTAATTTCGAATCTGCAAACGCCTATAGAGTATCATCTATTTTCATTACTGCCTGAAAGCCTTTCTGCCACATCGAGTACAGTCCCTGCGTATGGGAAGCTGTAGTTATATCTGAGGATGACCGCCTCCTGCTCATTGCGGTCGAGATCGTCTTTCCATCCGTGGCTTCTTAAGTAATTGGCCATACTGGCGAGGGCATCGGCCCTTGAAAACAGGTCTATCTTGCCATTATGGTCCTGGTCAATTCCAAAGCGAAGGGCGTTTGAAGGCATGAACTGGCACAGTCCTATTGCCCCGAAGATTGAGCCTTTGATTTCCAGGAGATCTATTTGGTTTTGCCTGGAATAGATGAGAAGCGCCCTGAGTTCCTCATAGGCCCACCGGGATTTATCCCTGAGCTTTTTTCCCAGGCGTTCTCCCTCGGCAGATTTAAGCAGTTCAGGGGAAAGCCATGGTTTCACACTGTCTATATCAGTAGCTGCGGCCATGCTCGCCAATATATTAAAGGCGCGACCCGAGCCCAGGTAACGGCCAAGGTCTGTCTCCACAAGAAGAATTGCCACTTCTACTTCCTTGGGTACACCGTATTCATCTTCTATCCGGGTTAATACCTTTCTATGCGTATCCAGAAAGGCCCTGGCCCTTGAGAGACGTTCAGGCCTGAGGAACTTACTGTAATCAAGTTCGCTTTCCTTGTGAGAGAGCTTGCGCGGCATGACCCCGGGATCAAATTGAACTTCGCGTCTGGCAAATATGCCGCGAATTGTCGTTTCGTCCTCCCCGTCCTCTATTAAATGTTTTATGAGAGGTTCCCAGATAGAGGCATTCGTGGCCCTGAAGGCAGGACACGAAACAGGATATATAAGAGAGGAAAGGAAGAAAAAAACAAGAAGAGCTAAAGGAGACCTAACCCAGCCATCCATCCGGACGTTTCCTTATTTTTCTTGTTTCAATCAGCAGGGTTTTGGGGCCTGAATCATTATTGAGGAGTTGTTTCCAGCCGCTTTGTTTTTCAATATAGTCATCCAGTACCCTGCCTGAGAGCCTGGATTTGGGCTTGAACTTCATGTTGAAGGGATTTTTGAATACACCGTTTTCCTTGATTCGGTAGTCAAGATGCGGTCCGGTCGACAAACCACTTGACCCTACATAACCTATTATTTGTTTCTGCTCGACACGGACTCCTTTTTTTATGCCTTTGGCAAACCTGGAAAGGTGCCCGTAATAAGTCTTGTAACCTCCAGGGTGTTTTAAGACAACGATCCTGCCAAAACCCCTCTGCCAGCCGACAAAACTGACTCTGCCATCTGCCGTAGCCATCACGCGTGTACCAACAGGAGCGGCAAGATCCACGCCGTAGTGAGGACGATAGACCTTGAGGATCGGGTGCAGACGTCTCTTGGAAAACCTGGATGAAACTCTATAGACAGGAAGAGGGGATCTCAAAAAAGATGCCCCGATTTCCCTGCCGGCAGAATCATAGTATTTTCCATTGGCCTGACCCTCGGGCTTGTAATAATAGGCATCAAAGGCCCTGTAATGGTTTTTGTACCGTGCCGCCACTATCCGGCCGTAGCCGACAAAACGACCGTCCTTGAAATATTCTTCAACGATTACGTCGAACTGGTCGCCGGGCATGGTTTCAGTGTTAAAATCCAACCTTGATGCAAATATATCTGCAAAGGCCATGATAAGCCTGCTGCCAACCCCTATCCTTGTGAAGGCAGAAAACAGGGAGCTTTCTATTTTCCCTGATAGCTTTGTCAAACGGCATTCCAGCAGAACCGTGGCCCTGAAGGCATGGAATTCACCTGTGCCATCTTCACCGGGCTCTAATGTAAATATTTCAAGCGGCCCTTTTTCATAGGTACATCGAATCAGCTCTCCGCGATCGTCCAGACATACACGGAAAGAATCCCCGGGCCTGCATTTCCTGAAATCAACGACCGTTGAAAGCCCTTTAATTACCTGAGATTCCAGGGCACTATCCACCAGCTTGTTTCTTTCCAGGGCATGGGAAAATGTCTCGCCGGACCTGATAGTACCCTTGACTATGACAGCCGGTTCTATTTTCGCCGTATAGCCGGTGGCAGCTTCAGTATCTTTGTTTTCGACCGGATCGGCCTGTTTTGATGTAAATGTATTCTCTGCGCGCGAGATCAGCCGAAACCTGTAATCGTCTATCCAGAAATAGAATGACAGGACACATAAAAGGACAAAAAAAAGGACGAAAATACGTAAAAGACTATTATTCATAAGTAGCCGTTTAAAGGTTCGGGGTTCAGAGACTCATAACGACTCCGGGCCACTATCCGGGATCGATCTTTATCACATATTTAACCAGAACACAACAGTATTTAGGTAATCTCTGGATATTTCATATAAGCGCAGGCGAATTTTGTGACGCAGCACAGGAGGCTCTTTTGAGCCTTCAGAGGCAAGCTGTGATCGTCTTTTCTCAAGCTATGGGTAAAAATACCACCATA
>PQXD01000001.1:111486-124442 GCA_003194485.1 Deltaproteobacteria bacterium | reverse complement strand
AAAAAAAATTAGAAAAATTGAGGAGTTGACTCAAAAAATGGTTGCTCTATGAAAGAATCTTCAGACCAATGGCAGTAATTGTATGGCAAGCAGCCTACCCGGTGCTTGCTGCCTGTATCTTATATGAAATATCCAGAGATAGGAAGGATTTAACTTAACACGTCCAACAATTTCATGTATATATTCCCCCAACCGGCCCCTTTGATCGGATTAAATTTAGGGATTGAGGAACTTAAACCATGGCATATTGCGATCTTCAGGATTTTATCAGGAAGCTTGAAAAACATGGAGAACTTGCCAGGATCAAAGAGCCTGTGAGTCCGGTCCTTGAGATAACAGAGATCACTGACAGGGTCTGCAAACTGCTCGGCCCGGCGCTCCTCTTTGAAAATGTCCAGGGATTCGATATGCCTGTACTTATGAATACATTTGGATCCTATAAACGAATGTCCATGGCCCTGGAAGTTCCCAACCTCGATTCCCTTGGCGATGAAATCCTGGACTTTTTCGAAGCAGAGGCACCTGACACCCTTTTAAAAAAACTGAAGGTAATACCCAAGCTCAAACGCCTGAAAAACGCCTTTCCCAAAACTGTCCATAAGGCCCCCTGTCAAAAAATAGTCTTCAAAGGTGAGGAAGTTGACCTGACTCGCCTTCCGGTGCTTCACTGCTGGCCGGAGGACGGAGGCCCTTTCATAACCCTGCCCCTGGTCTTTACCCGCCATCCGGAGACCGGGATCAGAAACGTCGGCATGTACCGCATGCAGGTCTTTGACAAAAAAACAACGGGCATGCACTGGCACACCCACAAAGGCGGGGCCCACCATTACAGGGTCGCCGAACGCATGGGACAGCGCCTGGAAGTCGCCGTCGCCATAGGGCCTGACCCGGCCATGACCTATGCGGCGACCGCTCCGCTTCCCGACGACATGGACGAATGCGTTTTCGCAGGATTTCTGAGAGAAGAGCCGGTCGAACTCGTAAAATGCCTGACAGTGGACCTGGAGATCCCTGCCTCATCCCAGATAGTTCTTGAGGGATATGTCGAACCTGAAGAACGGCGGACTGAAGGCCCTTTTGGTGACCATACCGGATATTACTCCCTGGCTGACCAATACCCGGTCTTTCATGTAACCTGCATGACCCTGAGAAAAGACGCCGTCTATCCGGCCACCATTGTCGGTCAACCTCCGCAGGAAGACTGCTACATGGCAAAGGCCACGGAACGCCTCTTTCTTCCTATGATTAAAAGGACATTGCCTGAAATTGTGGACATGAATCTCCCTCTTGAGGGCGTATTCCACAACCTGGCCTTTGTATCCATTGATAAGCGCTATCCCGGCCATGCCCGCAAGGTAATGCATGCCCTCTGGGGTTTAGGCCAGATGATGTTCTGCAAGATAATCTTTATCTTTGACAGCGAGGTGGACATACAGGACCTCTCCCAGGTACTATGGCGCCTGGGCAACAACATAGACCCCAGAAGGGACATAGTCTTTGCGGACGGGCCTGTAGATGCACTTGATCATGCAGCACCACTTCCTCTTTATGGAAGCAAGATGGGTATAGACTGCACTAGAAAGTGGGCGGAAGAGGGATTTACAAGACAGTGGCCGGATGTGATAGAAATGGATACTGAAATCAAAAAAAAGGTCGACAAGCTGTGGTCAAAGCTGGGGCTGGAGATATGACAAAGGATGAAAACCGGGATCCTATTCTTTTTGCAATCACCGGGGCCAGCGGGTCTATCTACAGCCTTAAATTCATTGAAATCTTAAGAGACCTGGGCCAGGAGGTCCATCTCATCGTATCCAGGACAGGGGAACAGGTGTCCAAAATTGAGATCAAGGAAGACGGCTTTCAGGCCCTGATCCGGATGGCTCATATAGTTTACAGCTCTGACAACCTGGCTGCTGCCCCTGCCAGTGGTTCGGGCAGATGGAAAGCTATGGTAATCCTGCCCTGTACTATGGGGACCATGGCTTCCATAGCTCACGGATTCAGCCGAAACCTGATCCACAGGGCGGCTGACTGTTTTCTAAAGGAACGAAGACCCCTTATCCTGGTCCCCAGAGAGACCCCTCTGAATAGAATCCACCTGCAAAATATGCTGCTTGCAGAAATGGCCGGGGCTGTAATATATCCTGCAATGCCCAGTTTCTATCACCAGCCCGGGAATATAGACGAAATGGCATCATTCTTTGCCGGCAGGTTGGCAGAATTCATAGGACTCAGGGTGGACGGCCTGAAGAGATGGCAAGGTAAATTTTGAATGTTGAATTATTCATGTTTGATAACAGGATAGTCGCGTGCAATCACCAAATTATCAAATCACCAAATCACCAATTTCATTATCATCAATTTCAAAGGTCAGGATACTGCTTGAAATGATAAAATTCGAGCACACTATCTTTGCCCTGCCCTTTGCATACCTTGGGGCCTTTTTGGCTGCTGAAGGACCACCTGATCTGTGTACATCTCTGTGGATTCTTGCGGCTATGGTTGGGGCCAGGACGGCTGCGATGGGCTTCAACCGTATAGTTGACATCCCCTTTGATTCAAAAAATCCCCGTACAAAGGAGAGGGCCCTTCCCAGAGGGACTGTCAAGGCAAGGGATGCCTGGATCATGGTAATAGTTGCTTCGGGGATTTACTTCCTGTCAGCCTATGAACTGAATCGACTGGCATTCCTCCTCTCCCCGGCTTTCCTGGCTGTAGTGCTCAGCTACTCATATACAAAGAGATTCACCTCGCTGTGCCACCTCTTTCTGGGCCTGGCCCTGAGCCTGGCGCCTACGGCCGGATGGATCGCAGTAAAAGGAAGCATAGAACTACTTCCTTTGATCCTCAGCACAGGCGTACTTTTCTGGGTAGCGGGATTCGACGTGCTATACGGCTGCCTGGACTATGATTTTGACCGGAAACAAGGCCTGCATTCAATACCGGCAAAGTGGGGAATAAAGAAGGCCTTCCGGATTTCATGCCTCTTCCACCTGGTGGCCTTTATCGCCTTTATTTCAGTGGGCTTTCAGGCGCATCTCAACTGGATATATTATTCCGGCCTGCTGGCCACCTTTGCGCTCCTGGTAATGCAAAGACTGGTAGTGAACCCCAGTGACCTTTCCAGGATGAATATGGCCTTTTTCACCTTTAACGGGGCCATAAGCATAATTCTGTTTACTGCAACGGCCATTTCTCTTATCTGGTAAAGTCTGATGCCCAGGTTCGACATACCTGCCAGGATAATAGAACAGATACAGCTCGTTCACGGCATTTTCCTGCTTACGGTCAAGGCCCCTGCAATTCTGGAGTCAGCCAGCCCGGGACAGTTCTGCATGCTCGAGGTGAAATATCACAATAGCAGGGATCCTCTGCTTCGCCGTCCCCTTTCCATTTACAAAACCCTGGCAAACGGACGGATAAGCTTTCTTTACAAAGAAGTCGGCAAGGGTACCCGCCTGCTCTCAAAACGGTGCCCCGGAGAGATCGTCAGGATACTGGGGCCACTGGGACAGGGCTTCAGGCTGATCCGTGACCGTCCATGCATACTGGTAGGCGGAGGGCTCGGTATTGCCTCTCTGCTTCTTCTGGCAGAGAAGATTAAGCAATCCGGTAAACTCATCATCTTGCTCGGGGCCGGAAATGCTTCGGAAATCCCGACCATTGAAGACTTCTCAAGACTTACCCGAGATTTTCACATCGCAACCGAGGATGGAAGCCTTGGGCAAAAGGGAATGGTAACGGACCTGTTGGCTCAAACGCTCCAAAAAATCAAAGGAATGGCGCAGATCTATACCTGCGGCCCCTGGCCTATGATGAAGGCGGTCTATTATATGGCCCGCAATAAAAATATCCCCTGCCAGGTCTCACTGGAGGCCACTATGGCGTGCGGCATAGGGCTGTGCCTGGGCTGTGCCGTTCCGCGGTCCGATAGCCAGGGCTTTCTGCACGTATGCAGGGAAGGACCGGTATTTGATGCAGATCAAGTCAATTGGGAGTACAGCCAGTGATCAACAAATCACCGAATCTCTCAATCAAAATCGGTTCCCTGATACTCAAAAATCCGGTCTTACTCGCCTCAGGTACCTGTGGTTATGGAGCGGAATTAAGTGACCTTCTTGATTTGGACCGGTTAGGTGGAATTATAGTAAAAGGCATTTCCATCAGACCCCGTGCAGGGAACCCCCCTCCCCGCCTGATGGAGACGCCGTGCGGCCTTCTGAATTCCATAGGACTTGAAAACGTGGGAATAGACATCTTTCTCAGGGACAAGCTTCCATGGCTGAGGAATGTAAAGACCTCCCTGGTTGTCAATATCCTTGGAAACTCAGTTGAAGAATATGCTGAAATAGCAAAAAAGCTCGACGGAGCAGAAGGCGTCAATGCCATTGAAGTAAACATCTCATGTCCAAACGTAAAGACAGGAGGTATTGCATTCGGTACAGACCCTGAAGCAGCGGCAAATGTCACTCACGCAGTCAAGAAGACCACAGGCCTTCCTGTTATAATAAAGCTCTCACCAAATGTAACTGATATCACCGAAGTTGCCCGTAAGGTGGCCTCCGCAGGAGCAGACGCCATTTCTCTCATAAATACGCTGCTGGGTATGGCCATAGATATAAAGTCCAGACGTCCTGCCCTGGCAAACGTGTTTGGAGGACTCTCAGGCCCGGCGATCAAACCCATTGCCCTGCGCATGGTCTGGCAGGTAGTCCGGGCTGTGGACATCCCTGTAATAGGTATCGGTGGTATCAGCACCCCGGATGACGCACTTGAATTCCTGATGGCCGGCGCAAAGGCGGTTGAAATCGGAACGGCCACACTCATACGGCCAGACACCGCAGAGGACGTGCTGGCCGGCATCAGGGACTACATGAAGGCCAACAGCATACAGAATGTGGAGGATATGCGGCTGTCAGCATGAGAATTATTGTGATCGGCGTTGGGCTTTTACTATTTCTTGCAACGGCATTAAATTCCTTTTCAGAGAATTATGGCGGACGGCGAAAAACACCAACTTAAAAGAGAGGAAAATCTTATGGGGAAAAAAGAGCGACGCTCCGGAAAAGAACGAAGATCGGGGGTAGACCGCAGGAAGTTTAATGATCCGAATTACAAAGGACCTGAACGCAGAAGTGGTCGAGACAGGAGATCCGGAAAGGACAGAAGAAAATCTGCATAAAAGCCATGAGAACTATAGTAAATATTCTTATGAACCCGTGGTCCCAGTGAACGGTTGCCATCCGCGCCCTGCCGCAGGAGCGGTTTGCCTTTTGCAGGGTTTCGATCGCGGGCCGGATTGCACTGCCTCTCCGGTCCGCGATGAGTGAGCTTTGAAACCCGGAAAAAGGTAACCGCTTCAAGGCAGGATATAACGGGTTCATAAGAATATTTACGAACTATAAGGAGCGCCGGTAAAGGGTTGACGTGCTCCTGGGAAGGCCTGGCAGACTGTGCATATTATATTTTTTCGGCTCCTCAACATTTCCCTAAGTCGAGCAGGCATAGGCCGAGTGATTGTGGATGGATTCGAAATTTTCCGCTTCGACCGCAAACCATGTAACTCCGGGCAACACCTTAAGGCCCTGGCATACCGTCCTTACCACATCCTCAACAAACATCGGCCTGTCATAGGCCTTCTCCGTAACAAATTTCTCGTCAGGTCTCTTGAGTACTGAATAGACCTCTGAAGAAGACGCCTTTTCCACTTCTGCAATCAAGTCCTCAAGCCATAAAAAACGGTTGAACCTGACCCGCACTCTCACCTCTCCCCTCTGGTTGTGGGCGCCGTAGTCGGATATCTCTTTCGAGCACGGACATACGGTGGTAATAGGCACCCTGGCTACTAGCACCATATCAAGTCGATCAGTCATGGTCCCATGGAGGCCGCAGCCATATTCCACGAGTCCAGGGGTCCCGGTCACCGGCGCCTGCTTTTCTATGAAATAAGGAAAATCCACTTCAAGGTGGGCCTCCTGCGAGTCCAGACGGTTCTTCATCTCAGTGAGAATCTTGGCAAAGGTCTTTACATTAATTTCCCTTCGATATTCATTCAGGATCTCAACAAAACGACTCATGTGTGTCCCCTTGAACTGGTGGGGCAAATTCACATACATATTTATACTGGCTACTGTCTGTTGGGCACCTTTTACCTTGTCAAGGACAGTTATTGGGTACCGGATATTCTTTATGCCCACCCTGCGCAAAGGGATTTGCCGGTTGTCATGCATGTTCTGCACATCCGCAATGAGAGGAAACTTATTGATCATTTCATCCGCTCCAGAATGTTCAGGAGATCCCGGGCCGATTTACCAAACGTGGAATCGGCATTATAGATTGGCGCTCCTGTTCTTTCAGCCTCCCTGACCTCGTCTGAATCAGGAAAGACCCCTATGGGCTTAACTCCTGAGTGATCCTGTATGTAGTTCAGGTCTTCCAGGCCATGCACCTGATTGGCCACTATTCCAAGATGATTGATCTTCAAATCCTTTCCCAGGGCCAGTATTTTGCTCGCGGTCTCAAGGCTTCCTCTATATGGCTGAATTACTATCAAAAGATGATCTACGCTGGCAATAGTACCACGGCCCAGATGTTCAACCCCTGCTTCCATATCAATTACTATGTCCTCATTCGGGGAAAGCAGCAAGATGTTCAAGAGGGTCCTGAGCACTGCATTGTCAGCACATGCGCATCCCGCCCCTCCCTGTTGAATGGCCCCGAGCACCATGAGTTTGATGTTTCCTTTCTGTCTCATGAACCGCTCCGGGAGGTCGCTTACCTTTGGATTCAGGCGATAAAAAGGACCGTCTCTCTCGGATCTTTCCTGAATGAGATCCCGCATCTCAGCTATAGGACGGATTTCCTCTGCCTGCGGAAAGTCGAGAGCCCTCGCAAGATGTGGGCTCGGGTCTGCATCAATGGCGAGCACTTGCCTGTCTCTGTCTGCCAGGGCCTGAATGAGAAAGGCGGCGATGGCGGTTTTACCCGCGCCGCCTTTGCCGCTTACCGCTATTTTCACAGGATATTCTCCTATCGTAACCGTTCAAAGGTTCACAGTTCACCGTTCAGGGTTATCTTTCGGATACCACAAATCAATGGTCTGAGTTTTTGCTCAACACCGAACTTCTGAACCTTGAACCAGTGAATGGTTACAGATCTCTTTTTATGCTGCAACCAGAATATCACATTACTAAATGTCGGAAAAATCACCAAGTATATCGGTTAAATTATTCACTCTCCGGGCGGCACGGACTGCTTCCTGATAACCATAAGGACCGTAGGCCTTTCCGGCAAAATGTTATTATAGTATTATATATCCGAAAGTATTGAAACATCTATCTATACACAGCGTCATAAGTAATTGCCGATTTTTGCAATTGCTATTTCGCATAAGTATTTTGAATTACACATTAATTGTTGAAAGGGATCTATCAATTTTCGGCAGCTATGTCTGACGTCGTGTATANTATACACAGCGTCATAAGTAATTGCCGATTTTTGCAATTGCTATTTCGCATAAGTATTTTGAATTACACATTAATTGTTGAAAGGGATCTATCAATTTTCGGCAGCTATGTCTGACGTCGTGTATAATGTGGTGCGTATTCAATGAAACGCCCTTAGATTAAGACTTAAACAAGACCAATAAAAGTGTCCGGCAAAACCAAACCAAGGGTCAAAAATGATAATTCAGGCCAGAAAGGGGCCTTATTTCAAGAAATACTCGGGCTTTTTCTCCTGGCAGGTGCAATATTCGCCTGTGCTTCTTTATTGAGCTATTCCCCCGAGGACCCTTCTCTCAACCATTATGCACTCAGGGGTTTCAGCAACTGGATGGGGCCTGTGGGAGCCAATTTTGCAGCCTTTCTCATGGAAACGCTGGGGCTTGCTTCATGGTGGATACCGGTAATCCTCACAGCTATGGCATGGTCCCTGATCCGTTCAAAGAAAGATCGACTCCCTTCGTTTCCGTTGTTGATCTCCGGCTATACGGCCATGCTCCTGGCCACAAGTATGGCCTTTGCCCTGTGGTCTACGGCTGGTGAAGGCCCGGCTGTCATGTCCACTGCTGCAAGCGGGGGAATTGTAGGTCTCGGTCTTACCGGTTTTCTTATCAACTGGATTGGAAAATGGGGAACCATGTTGTCCGGAGCGGTCTTATTCATCACGGGCCTATTGGCTGCAACCCCCTTTTCCCTGGCAGGTATCTGGCCGGCTATCTCTTCAATCAGAATGCACGGTCTTTTTAAGCAGACCAAGGTTCGAAAGTCCGTCGGGCAAAATATGACACAGGCCTCAGCAAAAGACGCCGATCTTGAAAGCCCTGTACTGGATATCCCCAGAATTACCAATTCCCGTAGAAATTCAGACAAAAAGGAACAGGATATCAAGGGACAGGAACAATCAAGGTTTCAGATAACCCCTGTTACAGGAGAATTTTCTCTGCCACCCCTGACCTTACTGAACGACCCGCCGGAGGTAAATGAGGAAATAGACAGGAAGGCGTATCTCTCCAATGCACGGCTACTTGAGAAGAAGCTCCTGGACTTTGGGGTTGCCGGTAACGTTGTAGAGATATGCCCCGGACCGGTTATCACAATGTACGAATTTTCTCCTGCACCAGGTGTCAAGATCAACAAGGTGGCCTCCCTTGCCGATGACTTATCCCTGGCCCTCAGGACACACAGCGTCCGAATAGTTGCCCCCATTCCCGGCAAGGCAGTTATCGGTATCGAGATGGCAAATACAACCAGGCAGATAGTCTACTTAAAAGAGATCCTTGCGAGCGATGCCTTTCAAAAAAACAGAGGAAAACTCCTTCTGACTCTTGGGCAGGATATTGTGGGGCAGCCTGTGGTTACAGACCTTACCAAAATGCCGCATCTGCTGATTGCAGGTGCTACAGGTACCGGAAAGAGTGTGGGGCTTAACGCCATGATCTGCTCTCTTCTCTATGGCCATCACGCCGACATGCTGAGGTTCCTTATGATAGATCCCAAGAGGATAGAGCTTTCCCTCTACGACGGGATTCCTCATCTTTTGCATCCGGTTGTCAGCGAGCCCAAGGAGGCCACAAGGGCCCTAAGGTGGGCGGTGATAGAGATGGAATGCCGCTATCAGATCCTTGAAGAGGCCCAGGCAAGAAATCTCCAGGGATACAACAAAGCCGCCGAAGAACCTCTTCCCTATCTGGTAATCATCATAGACGAGCTGGCAGACCTGATGATAGTCTCTTCCAAGGAAGTGGAGTCGGCAATCACACGTCTTGCCCAGATGGCAAGGGCTGCGGGAATTCATCTCATCGTGGCCACCCAAAGGCCGTCAGTTGATGTACTTACAGGCCTTATAAAGGCAAATTTCCCTGCCAGGATCTCTTTCAAAGTCTCATCCAAGGTGGATTCCCGTACCATACTGGACATAATGGGAGCGGAAAGGCTCCTTGGAATGGGGGATATGCTTTTCCTGCCTCCCGGATCTTCCACATTGGAGCGCATCCACGGGGCCTATGTATCTGAAAAAGAAATAGTCCGGATAGTGGAATTCCTTAAGGCCCAGGGCGAGCCTGATTATGATCAGACAGTGATCGAGCCCATACCCGGAGAAGAGGATTCTGAAGCATCGGGCCCTGGCGGGGAATCGGTTGACGATAAGTATGACGAGGCAGTCGATATCGTCACACGGACCGGCCAGGCATCCATATCCATGCTCCAGCGCAGGCTGCGTGTGGGTTACAACCGGGCGGCCAGAATGATAGAGCAGATGGAGCATAACGGGGTGGTAAGCCCCACGGACAACATGGGACGCAGGCACGTCCTTGTCCGCAAGTATGAGTAGTTTCATGAATGCTGAACTCATCATCAACGTCGCCCCCTGGGAAACAAGAGTCGCCTTATTGGAGAACGGCTCTGTTGTGGAATTCTACATAGAACGGGTTGCCGAGCGGGGATATGTGGGAAATATCTACAAAGGACGTGTTGCAAGAGTCCTTCCCGGTATGCAGGCCGCCTTTGTAGACATTGGGCTTGAACGTACCGCTTTTTTATATGTGACGGATGTCTACGATCACCTTTCAGAGTTTGAATTGATGCTCGGGATGACAGAGTATGAAGAGAATTATATGGCACATTTAGACACTGAGGAAGAGCACTCACTGCATTACACCCCGCCTCCCTTCAGGATAGAGGACCTGCTTCACGAAGGTCAGGAAATCTTGGTCCAGGTAGCCAAGGACCCCATAGGTAGCAAGGGTGCCAGGGTCACTTCCCACATCTCGCTCCCCGGAAGACTCCTGGTGCTCATGCCGACCATGAACCACATGGGGATCTCTAGAAGGATCGAAGACGAGTCTGAGCGTAAACGTCTGAAAGAGATAATAAATTCACTGCGTCCGAATGGTTTCGGATTTATAGCGAGAACAGCATGTGAAGGCGCTACTGCGGAAAACATCCAGGCCGAGATGGAGTTCCTTCTTCACCTCTGGGCGGATATTCAAAAGAGGGCTGAATGCCTTCATGTCCCGAGCCTTGTTTATGAAGACCTGGATATCACCCTCAGGGCAGTACGGGACCTGTTCACCTGTGATGTGAAACGCCTTGTGGTTGACTCAAGTCCAGCCTATGAGCGTATTCTGGCCTTTATTGAGACCTTTGCTCTTCACCTCCGGCCAAGTGTTGAACTCTATAAGCAGTCCATGCCTATCTTCGATGCCTTCGGCATTGAAGTGGAATTGTCAAAAGCCCTTCGTAAAAAGGTCTGGCTGAAATCCGGCGGATACATACTCATAGAATCCACCGAGGCGCTCATAGCCATAGATGTCAACACCGGAAAATACGTGGGGAAACGCCACCTGGAAGACACTATTCTTAAGACAAACCTTGAGGCCGCCAAAGAAATAGCCTACCAGCTTCGCCTCAGAAACATGGGCGGTCTGATTATAATCGACTTTATAGACATGGAGAATGCCTCAAACAGGGAAGATGTGTTTAAAACCCTCAAAGAGGCTATTAAAAGGGACAGGACCAAGACCAACATCCTGCGCATGTCAGAGATCGGCCTTATCCAGATGACCAGAAAACGAAACAGGGAAAACCTGCACCATATACTTTGTGAGCCATGTTTTTACTGTGACGGGGCCGGCGAACTCAAATCCAAAAGGACCCTGTGCTACGAAATCTTCCGCCGGATACAGCGAGAGACAATACATAATGAAGGCACTGGCATACATGTCCTTGTCCATCCCAAGATAGGAGAGATGCTCTTCAAGGAAGAGGCGCACAATGTGGAACTATTGGAAAAGTCCCTTGAGAGGGAAATCACCATTATATCGAAACCTGAGCTCCACTTGGAGCAATATGAAATAAAATACCTGTGACAGACCTCGTTAAGTGGTTCAGTAGTTGATTAGTTAAATGGTTATTATTATATAACTTCTCAATAAGTTCGGGCAAATCATATTTTCCGATTCAACGACTCAACGACTCAACTATTTGACGATCTCTGTATGAGGAACAACATGGCCTTTGAACCTAATGCATTGCCGACACTGATCGGAAGTCTGCCCCTCTCCGACCACCAGGAGGCCACCAGGCTTATCCTGGAGTACATGCCTGAAATTCCGCTCTGGGCACAGCTTCCCGTGTACCCGGAGGAAAGGCTCCTTTCCCAGTTTACAGAGGGTCTTCCCGGAATACGGGGAGAGGGGGATTCGCTCTACTTTGACACAGAAGATCCGGCCTTTGAGCAGGAGTTTCTTTCCTTCTACGAGCAGTACCTGGAGGTCACTGAGGCGGGGCTCCCTCTGAAGCAATCCGTCTTTGCCTTTTCCGGCAAGACCGGACGCGGATTCAAGGCATTTCTTGAAGCGATCCCACGGGCCGGCTCCAAGCCCTTGGCCCTCAAAGGCCAGATCACCGGTCCGTTTACCATGCTGAGCGGTCTCAAGGACAAGTCCGGTCGCCTGGCCTTCTTCAATCCTCAACTCCGCGAAGTGGTAGTCAAGGCCATTGCCCTCAGGGCCAAGTACCAGGTAGAAGAGATGAAGGCCCTGGGCCATGAAGTAATCCTGTTCCTGGATGAGCCGGCGCTTGCCGGATTCGGGTCCTCCGCCATGGTCGGCGTCACAAAGGAAGATGTAATTTCCGACCTGACCGAGGTAATTGATACTGTGCAACAGGCAGGCGGTATCCCGGGTATCCACGTATGCGCAAACACGGACTGGTCCGTGATCCTGGAAACTCCGGTGGATATCCTGAGTTTCGATGCCTATGGCTTTTTCGACCGCATAGTCCTGTACAAAGAGCAACTGTCGGATTTCCTGAAAAAGGGAAAGACAATCGCCTGGGGCCTGGTCCCGACATTAAACGAAGAAGACCTTAAGAGTGAGGATGTCTCAAGTCTAAAGACCCTGTGGGACGGGCAGGTAAAACAGTTAGGCGCAGATCCCGATATGATAAAGAGGCAGGCGCTCATCACTCCAAGCTGCGGCACTGGGCTCCTGTCTCGTGAGCTTTCTCTCCGCGTCCTGATGCTTACAAGGGATCTTTCAAGGGCTATAAGGGGAACTACGACGTACAAATAAATGTCTATAAAGAGGTAATCTCGGGCTTTTTGAACGGAATCAGAAGATTTTTCACTTGACTTGGCAGGAGATAGCAAATAGTCTGTATGCAATCAATGCAATTGCATACAGACTATAGGGATGAGGTGAAGAGCATGGCTAAGACTGTAACTACACGTTTAGGCGACGAGTATGTCAGACAACTTGATGAAATGGCTGCGCGAAAAGGTGTTGACCGCTCAGCACTGTTGAGATCCTTTTTTCTCTGTGCCTTAAAAGAGCGTGTCCCGTAAATCATATCAGCCGAAGATTTCGATTCGGCCAAATTTTGGCCTTATGCCCCTCTGGACTTTCTGGAAATGCTGATTATTGAGATTCATTGTCATAAGAGCCTTATTCC
>PQXD01000001.1:96711-111147 GCA_003194485.1 Deltaproteobacteria bacterium | reverse complement strand
TCTCAAGTCCACGTAAGAGAAAGCCGGGGAAACCCTGACAATGTTTCATCTGCCCAAATACAGGTTCAATTATTCGCTTGCGAAATCCATAAATATATCGACTGACTGGGTTTTGGAGGTTCCTGTCCATGGCCTTGTATCTGTCGGAACGGTGCCTGATATTTTTGGAGCCGGATTCGGCCTTTCTCATCTCTTGCTCTTTCCGGGTTGAAACAAGAGCGTTTATTTCATCCTTGGATTCCAGGTATTCAAGATTATCGTCACTGCAATACCCTGCGTCAGCAAGGACTGTCTTTGCGTAAACATCTATTTCTGAAAGATTCTGCTGTGCCTGCTCCAGCATAGGTTTAAGCTGATGAATGTCATTGGCCTCATTCACCACGTCACAGGCAATAACTATCTGGTCTTCTGTAGCTACGGCCTGAGCATTATAACCTTGAATATAACCTTTGGACGTCTTCTGAATACGACTCTCAGAATCGGTCATATTGACCTTGGTTTCAGGCTTCACTGTGTCGTCAGGCTTTTGAGATTTTCTGCCGTGTTTCTTATGAGACTCCTTGCTCTTTTTGGCTTCAGCCTTTTTTCTGGCTTCCAGGTATTTTTTAGCCTCTTTGATCTTTGCAAGCCTTTTTTCTGCAGTACTCAAATCCTCAGGAAGTTCATCACCACGTTTGCTGCCATACAGCCTGTCTTCCTCCTGATCTGTCTTCTCTGCCTGCTCAAGGAGTGCTTCCAATTTCTCCTTGAGTCGCTTCTCTTGCTTGGAAAGCTGCTCATAAGTTTTGTTGCGGCTCAGGCTTGCATTGGCTTTAACCTTGGTGCCATCAAGGGCTATAATGCCAGCCTTTACCAAACCAGAAGCCTTACAGAGAAGTAGTATCTGGGGAAAAAGATCCTGCAGAGCCCTGAGATGTCTTTTGCGAAATTCTGATATGGTTCTAAAATCTGGAAAATTACCGGCAGCAAGCCATCTGAATGCCACATCATCTACCAGGGCTTTGGCAATCTTCCTGCTGGATGGAATACCCATACAGTAGGCGTATAAAAGTATCTTTACCATCATTGCCGGATGATAGGCTGCGCTTCCCTGGCCATTGGCTCTGTAAGCTGTGATTAATGCTGACAGATCCATTTGATCAACTGTCTCAGATATAAATCGGGCAAGATGGTCCTGGGGGAGCCAGTCGTCCAGAGATGGGGGTAGCAGATATGGTTGCTCCGGATTATAGCTTCTGAAATTGTAGTTCATGAGGCCCTCAAAAAGCAATTATCATGTTGAAATTATATAATATTTTACCGAATTCGGCCTCATTTTGCAACTAATATTTGCGGGACAGACTCAAAAGAACATACTATACGTGATTCTCTGGAAGACTATAAGGCGGGCATAGTAACGCTTTGGGAGGCGGCTCAGCGCTGCAACCTGTCGCTCTGGGAAATGGTTCAAGAAGTAAAACGTGCTCACATCCATACTTCCTATGACTTAAAAGAATTCAAAAAGGATTTGAGGGCACTCAATGGATAAGGTCGTTTCCAACGCCACGCCACTTATTTACTTAGCTAAGGCAAATCAACCGAGCCTTCTCCAAAGCATGGTCAAGCAGGTATTTATTCCCGAAGCTGTTTACCGGGAAGTAGTTATTGAGGGTAAACGTCTGGGAGAAAAAGATGCCTATTGTGTAGAAAGAGCTATCACTCAGGGTTGGATGATAGTTCAAGATGTCAATATTATCTATCCTCTTGAGATCACAATCCATTCTGGTGAGATAGAGGTTATCTCTCTGGCTAGGGAAAAGGGTATTGAAACAGTGCTCATGGATGATGCCAAGGTCAGGGCCGCCTCTGAAATGGCAGGTCTCAGACCTATCGGTACTTTGTGGTTGATCTTGAAGGCTGTAAAAAATCAATTACTTAACTTTGATCAATTTCTGTCTACCCTTGAGGATATTATTCATTCTGGATTCTATCTCAAAGAAGAAGTTTATCTAAAAGCTGTTCGCAGGGCCAGAAAGTTAACCGGCGATTGAATTCAACCTATCCGAAAGTGAAAAGGTATGTCTTCTATTTGATATAATATATAATGGGAACTCTACATCATGTCATTGTTCGAGTTAGACGCCATCGCTTTTATATAGCAGAATGATTCATAATATAAAGGGAGATGAAAATGGTGCAAAACCAACTACTTGAACGTATTACGTTAAACCCCAAAATTATGGTAGGAAAACCGATTATTAGAGGCACAAGGTTAACAGTGCAGTACATTTTGAATCTATTAGCACATGGTGCATCCATTGATGAAATTCTCCAGTAATACAAGGGATTGACAAAAGAAGACATTTTAGCCTGCTTGTTGTACGCTTCTGAAACACTCAAAAATACAACGTTTATGCCTTTGATAGAGGCGGAATAGAGCAGTGTATTAGGGTCTCATTCTGAAAAGCTTGCCAATAATTTTATAATTGTGACTGAGAAAACCGTGCGTATTTTTGAGGAAAGGAGGGATAAATTTGGAGGCAACAGCATATAACAGAGCATATCTGGCTCCGCTTCGCCCAAACCCAGCTTCGGCGAGCTTCAGCAGATACGCCCGGAACCCTTAACCCGTGAACTTGTGAACCTCTGAACCTCTGAACACCTTTGTATTCAAGAAAGGGCAATAAACAGTGAAGGTCCTTGCCGGAGACATCGGGGGCACCAATGCCCGCTTTGCCATTATAGAAGGAGACAAAATCCTTTTTGAGAAACACTATCCATCAAAGGATTTTAATAAATTCGAAGACGTCTTTGCGGTTTTTGTAGAGGACGCGCCCGAACCGGTCCCTTCCCGTGCATGCATGGCTGTTGCCGGGGTAGTGGAGGGGAACCGGGTTGAGGCCACGAATATTCCATGGACTATCGACGGTAATGACCTGAAAAAGCGCTTCGGCCTGGAAACCATTCACCTTGTAAATGATTTTGAGGCGGCTGCATGGGGCATTACTGTCTTACATAGAGAACATCTGGTACAAATCGGTGAGGGAAAGCCGGTATCAGACGGCCCCAAAGCTTTGCTGGGCGCCGGCACAGGGCTTGGCCAGGCCATATTGGTACCCTGCAATGAAGGCTATAGAGTCTTGCCCACAGAGGGTGGACACGCGGACTTTGCTCCGAGAAACGAAGTAGAAATACGCCTATTAAGATACCTGATGAAGGAATTCCCCCATGTAAGTGTGGAAAGGATCCTCTCAGGGCCGGGTCTGGTCCATATTTACGAATTCTTACTGGAAGATCAAAATTACAAAGAAAGCGTATTTACCAAACAAGCTATAAAGAAAAAAGACAAGGCAGCTTATATCACCAGGCATGCCGTGCAAGGGACAGACGAGTTGTGCCAACAGGCAGTCGGGATGTTCTGCAGCATATACGGGGCGGAAGCAGGGAATCTCGCTCTCAAGTGCCTTGCCGCAGGCGGAGTGTATATTGCAGGAGGAATTGCTCCAAAGATACTTTCAATACTCGGTGAAGGCGGCTTCAGACAGGCTTTTGAGTCCAAAGGCCGCATGGAAAAGGTATTGAAACTCATCCCGACTTATGTGGTTATATCCCCTCAACTGGGGCTTTTGGGGACAGCCCTTATGTCACGGCAGTGACATCGGCGTCAAGGATTATATTGAAGGGTAAAACCTTCTCTTGAGTTGGTGTCCCTTAAGACGTCTTGACACAAAATCTAACAGATTCTTTGCACAATTCTTATGGAACGCTAATACTATTGCATTACGTTCAAATAATTAGCTCATATAAATCTACAATTAAGATTGTGTCATGGTAAAACAAAAGATCCTCGTAGTAGACGATGAAGAAGATATTCTGGAGTTACTGAAATTTAATCTTTCACGAGAAGGCTATCAGGTTCTTTGTGCAGTATCAGGTGAGCAGGCCTTACGCCTCGTGCGGTCGGAAAACCCTGACCTCATTATGTTGGATCTTATGCTTCCGGGCATAGACGGTCTGGAAGTCACAAAACGATTAAAGAACGACCCCGATACCAAAAACTTGCCTATTGTAATGCTGACAGCAAAAGGCGAGGAAGCGGATATAGTAACAGGCCTGGAACTTGGAGCCGACGATTACATTACCAAGCCTTTTAGCCCGAGGATCCTGATAGCGAGAATCAGGGCGGTTCTCCGAAGGAGGATAAAAGGACAAACGGAAGAGACGTCGGTTCTCCGAATTCACGATCTAGAAATTGATCCGGGACGCCACGAGGTGCTCGTCAATGAGAAGCCTGTCCAATTGACTTTCACGGAATTCGGCATCCTCAATTATTTGGCGAGAAGGCCTGGATGGGTCTTTACCCGTTTTCAGATCGTCGAGGCTGTTCGTGGTGAGGATCATCCTGTCACTGATCGTTCGGTGGATGTTCAGATCGTTGGGTTGCGAAAAAAACTCGGACCTGCCGGTAAATATGTCGAGACGGTCCGTGGAGTCGGATATCGATTCAAGGAATAGGGATATGCCGAAAAAGAAACGGCTGCTCTGGCAACTCTACCCATCCTATCTATTGATCACTATCATCTCTCTGATAACTGTAACATGGTATGCATCCGAGTCCTTGAGGCATTTCTTTCTTGAACAGACTGCGTCCGATCTCAAAGTACGAGCCCGCTTTTTTGAGAAACAGGTGCTGGAACATCTTGATCCCCTGGATGAAAAGGCTGTTGACCTGTTGTGCAAGGAAATCGGCAAGAGTGCTGAAACCCGTATTACCGTCATACTTCCTTCCGGTAAGGTCGTCGGCGACTCTGAGAAAAATCCGGCAATAATGGATAATCATGTTGACAGGCCTGAATTCATCGAGGCATTGACAGGGCCTTCAGGCACATCTACACGGTACAGCCGTACCCTGGAAAAGGACATGATGTACGTGGGGATACCTGTTAAGAAAAAAAACCGCATCCTTGCGGTTGTTCGTACATCCATCCCTGCGAATGACATAGATTTGGTCTTGAAGAGTATGAAGATCAAAATTGCGTTCGGATGCCTTGTTGTAGCTGTATTTGCTGCGATCCTCAGTCTGTTTGTTTCCCACCGCATTACCCGTCCTATTGAACAGATCAAGAGCTGGGCTGAGTCCATCGCTCGTGGCGAATTCCATTTCAGACCGCCAGTCGCTGAATCCGTGGAAATCGAAGCCCTTTCCGATGCACTGAATCGGATGGCCGTTGAGCTTCGCGAACATATTGATACTGTCATGCGGCAGCGAAACGAGATTGAAGCCGTGCTTTCCAGCATGGTTGAAGGAGTTATTGCCGTAGATATGGAAGAGCGGGTTATCAGCATGAATCATGCTGCTGCAAAAATGCTCGGATGCGATCCCGCCGAAGCCCGAGGCCGGAGCATCCAGGAGGTGGTCAGGAATACCGTCCTTCAGGACTTTGTGAAAAATGCATTGTCCAGCCGGAAGGCGGTTGAAGAAGAAATTGTCCTGTCCTCTGAGAGCGATCGGTTCCTTAACGGGCACGGTACATTACTTTGTGATGCAGAAGGAAGGCAAATCGGCGCGGTCATTGTCTTGAACGATATGACACGCCTTATGAGACTTGAGAAGATACGGCGTGAGTTTGTTGCTAACATATCCCATGAGATAAAGACCCCGATTACAGCAATCAAGGGGTTTGTGGAGACTCTAAGGGATGGCGCGGTGGAGAATCGTGAGGACGTCGAACGGTTTCTGGAAATCATCGGCAAACACGTAGATCGCCTTAAGGCCATTATTGAAGACCTTCTGAGCCTTTCCAGGATTGAGCAGGAGGCCGGAAGAGAAGAAATCGTGCTGGATGAGGGCAGGCTAAAGGATGTGCTCGAGACCGCTATCCAGGTCTGTGAGGCCGGCGCAATGGCCAAGAAAATAGAGATTGAGCTGTCTTGTGCTGAAGAAATAGTCGCAAAAATAGATTCCCAACTCCTTGAACAGGCCGTTGTAAACCTCATTGATAACGCCATTAAATATAGCAGCGAGGGGAAAACTGTCTGGGTAGAGGCTTCACAAATGGGAAATGAGACCCTTATCAGCGTGCGTGATCAGGGCTGCGGAATAGAGAAACGACATTTGCCCCGTCTCTTTGAGAGATTTTACCGTGCAGACAAGGCAAGAAGCCGCCAAATGGGCGGGACCGGCCTCGGCCTTGCCATTGTCAAGCATATCGCCCAGGCCCATGGCGGCCATGTGACCGTTGAAAGCATCCCCGGAAAAGGGAGCACTTTTTCAATACATCTGCCCATGGCATCTGTATGAGATTAACTGCTTGGTGGGCAAAAGTCTCGATGCAGATATTTGATTAAACTAAATTAGCGATTCTTCATGTTTTAGTAGGATTGTTTATTTATCTGTCAAAACTACCGCCTTTGGCGGTGATAATTGACTTTCGATTTTGATATCGGTCAGCTTCATTGAATTATATCCAAATCGGATTCATTAAACTCATTGCTGCGGCGCCTCTTAACATAATGTCAAAGCTTAGCTGCCGCCAAGTAGCGCAGCGAAACACCGGTCAGGTGGACTGACTGGTTGGCCGTCCTGTCTTAAATGTCGAGGGCAAAGCGGATTGCGCTCCCCACATCAGCCATCTTTGCCGGAGTCAAGGACGTGACCAATGATCCGATTTTCCCCTTTGAAACAGTCTGCAAATGGTCACAGTTGACAGCGCAATCCCGAGGCATGCCGTCCACTTTCGAAAGAAACACTTCGGACGGTATATCGCGGATCGTACTTGTAATGGGTGCTACAGTTACTTCACCAAGATACTCCAGCACGGAATCTCGTGTTAGGATAAGAACCGGCCTCTTTTTGTCTGGCTTTACAAACTTGTACCAACGTATTTCACCATGTTTCATTCGTCACCCCAAGCTTGCTCTGTTTCCCAAATCGAAAACTCCTCGGCAGTAACTGGGTTCCGTTCATACCCTTGGCGGTGCTTGCGCTCCAGTTGCTCAAGATTGTAGCGGGAAAGCGCTTCACGAAGCGCCTTTCGTGTAAAAGCGGAACGACTTGTATGGAGCTGCTTCGAAACGCTGTCGACTCTTTTGACAAGATCATCATCAAGGGTCATCTGAATTGTTCTCATGTTGCACCTCCGTAATGTGGATATTAATATTTATAATAATCAACATTACGGGCCATATCAAGTAAATTTGTTGGCCAACGGCTGAGCTGTGGGGCACGAAGCGCATCGGTACTGAGAGTCCCACAGACATACTATTAGGTGAAAAGCTTCTCCTGACAAGCGGATGTACAATGTGAGACCGGATCTCACAGCCGGTACTATCTACATGAAAGGAGAAGCCGGTTATGGAAATTACGCGAAATGCCAGAAAAATCAACCTGAATCACATTGTGGATGTTTCAGTGGATGTCCACAGAGATAATCTTTGTTTCTTTAATAAAGAAAGTTCACCGTTCAAAGTTCATAGGTTCAAAGGTTGTCAACCCTGAACCATGAACCCTGAACCGCTTACTTTAGGTATTGAAAATCTACAAGAAGGAGTTAGCAGTGAAGATAGGAACTATGATCGATCTCTTTGTAGACTGTGATCGGGCATGATTGAACCGGCGGGTATAATTTTTTTCGGTTTTCTGTTTGATTGGTTCTTTGGGGACCCGCACTATAGATACCATCCCATCAGAATCATTGGCCAATGCATCACCATTTCCGAGAAGGCCCTGCGACACTTGGGTTTGAACGGGAAGGCAGGCGGCTTCCTTTTGGTGTTGACGACGCAAATAAGTTCCCTATTCTGCTATCTTACGGCAAGCTTGTTTCTCCATAGTCTGTATCGGCCATTCGGCATGGCTTTTGACCTTTTCATCTGCTATTCATGTCTTGCCCTGAAAGATCTCGTCGTTCACATCAAGCCTGTGATTCATGCACTGGAAACAGGAGATCTGCCTGAAGCACGAAAGAGGATAGCACTGGTCGTAGGCCGCAATGTTCAGTCTTTGGATGATAAAGGGGTGAGCAGGGCCGCTGTGGAAACACTGGCCGAAAATTTTGTGGATGGTCTTCTTTCCCCCGTCTTTTGGTATCTGTTGGGAGGAATCCTTGCATGTATTCTTGGCTTATCTCCGGTGATAACAGCCTTGAGCTTTATGCTTGCTTTCAAAGTGGGAAGCACACTGGACTCTATGGTAGGATATAAGAGTCCGCGGTTCATTGACTTTGGCTGGGCAAGTGCAAAACTGGATGATGTGATGAACTTTGTCCCCGCACGTTTATCCCTCATCATCCTCTTTTTCGGGGCCTGGATTAGCGGCCTTCATCCGCTGGACGGGCTGAGAGTGGCATTGAGAGACAGATTGAAACAGGACTCCCCTAATGCCGCGCATGCGGAAAGTTTCTTCGCCGGGTCCCTCGGCGTTCGCCTGTGCGGACCCGTCATGTATCCTGGCGGGCTGAAAAACAAGGCATGGCTGGGTCATGGAAACAGTGATCCCGGGCCGGGAGACATCAGCAAAGCGGCCCTTCTTGTTAAGCGGTCGGCCTGGTTTGCGTTACTCTTGTCCATCTCGGCGCTGGTTTTCCTTGAGTAAAAATACCGGCATTCAGGTCGTATCACGTAGAACATTCCAACACAAAACCCCTTATCTTTCATTCCTTTTTATCAGAAAGGATAGGCCCATAGAATACATCATTCAAGAAACTTGAACCCAAATTATGCAGTTCGAAGGCCACTTGTGAACGATCAGCATCTGTTTTTTCAGAATAACCAACTGATTTTTAATGCAAAAAGCCTCCTTTCCAGGACTCATGCACCGGTTTCTTGGCAAGCTGAAGCCGGATCAACACCTCAGGGCCGTTGGCACCGGCAAACGGCGCAAAGAAGATTACAGCTTCTGCGAGGTCTGCTGCGGCATACTCTATGCCCTGATGATGGGCATCTTCAGGCCTATCCACATGATGGAACTCAAGGCAGACAAGGTGTTTCAAAGGCCGGCCGGCCTTACCAGGTTTCCCTCCCAGAGTACGATCAGCCGTTTTCTTTCCAGGATCACGGTTCACAAGACTGAGCATGTGGCAGAGATCAATTTCAGCCAATTGAATAAAATCCGCAGGGGATTTCGTGACATGAAAACCATCACCCTGGACCTGGATTCCCACGTCATACCGGTCTTTGGCCTGCCTGCCTGCTGCAGGCAGGCAGCACAGGGCCAAAAGGGGTTACAATCCCAAGAAGCGTGGCAGGTCCGGCTACCATCCCCTTATGTGCTTCATAGGAGAGACCAGGGATTATCTCGGAGGTATGCTCAGGTCTGGCAACCGTACCAGTGCCTGTAAGGCGAAGGATTTCCTGACGGCCATGTTGCACAAACTGCCGGAAGAGATAACCGTCAGGAGACTTCGTGCTGATAGCGGATTCTTCAGCCTCGACTTCCTGCATTGGCTGATGATGCGCCAGATCGAGTTCTATGTAGTGGTACCCCAGCAGGTATGGCTCCAGAAGATGATCCTCAGTATCCGCAACTGGAGGGAGTTTGGCGAGGGTCTTGCCGTGGGCGGGTTGCATCTGCCGATCCCCCCTGAAGGACATGCGCCTGGTGGTGATTCGGGAATTGGTTCGCAAGGGAGAAAAGCCCCGTAAGGAGCTCAAGCTTCTCAGCGTTCAGGAGGATCTTTATAATTATCAAGTGATTGCCGCCAACAGCAAGGCTCCTGGCGAGAAGGTCTGGCGAGTTTACAACAAGCGTGCCTGCTGCCTGCCTGTGCGTGGCACGCAGACAGGTGAGAACTTTATCAAGGAGAGCATCTACGGATTCGGTCTGGACAAGAGTATTACGAGGCATTGGGCAGGTGCCAGGCTCTATTTCGAATTGGTCATGCCGGCCTATAACCTGATGAACTGGCCTGCCTGTGCGTGGCACGCAGACAGGTTCAAGGAAAGGGTCCTCGGCCGTAAAGATACAAAGGAGATGGCCGGTACCATTGGATACCTGGAAAACTGGCTGCGAGCGGCCGCAAGGTCAAGCTGAAGCTGGCGGATTGGTGGCCCTGCAAGGCGGAATTTACCAGAGCCCTTACTGCTCTCGCCTGATTCTGTTTCGCTAACAGGTATCGAGATGGTCAGCCCGGCTCCGGGAGGATAGAGGTATGTTCTTTTTTGATTTTTGGTCAGCATTTCATCCGAAATGGAACGATTGATTAGCTGATTTTTACCTAAGAAAAGGGCTTTCAGATGGTGCGTTACTACGGCTGGTATTAAAACAGGGCAAAAGGGCGGCGGCGCAAAGAGGGAATGCTGAGACCTGGAGATAAGCCACCCGGAAAAGATGACGGCAGGGATTTCACCATACTGGACGTATCTGATTACGAGCCTCCGCGGGCACCATCCAGGACCTGGAGGGAGCTTATCAAAAAGGTCTGGGAGGTCGATCCCCTGACCTGCCCACGATGCGGCTCTGAGATGCGGATCATCAGCCTGATCCAGGACCCGGATGTAATTCGTCAGATACTCAAACACCTCGGGCTTTGGAGGCAAGATACGGGGTCTCGATGCAAGAAGCCGAAACCTTGGTATGGGTCGGTTGTCCATGAAGATTTTGATAACCTGTCTGCGTGCAGATACATACAGGCAGGCGGCTGGCCCGGATACGAAGAACCAACCATAACCTTTCACTGAAAAAGGCACCAAAGCAGCCAAACGGGGTAATCTGTGCTGCAGGAGTCCAATTCATGCCTTTTATACCTCAGGATCCAAAAATCATCTGATCTCTTGACAGCCCGATCCCAATCGTGATACACGATTTTCATGTTATAGGAATTGGTAGAGATGGAGTCTGAGGGGCTTTTGGGCCCCACAATTCACCAATCCCTGGTAAACCTTCTCTCCAATCCCTGGAAAGCGATTTCCTATCACCTTTACTTGACCAGACCACCTTTTAATGATCCGAACTTGCAATATGATGCTCCTTTGGGAGATGTTCCCGCAGAATGCGTTTCGACTGTAGTCTACTTGGGATAGGAGACTGACGGCCTTGATGACAACTCCAAATGCAGAGCATTCAGTTGTAAACATCCACAAATTGCGTGATTACTGTCTGAATCCGATGTATGATGAGGGTAAATATAAAGCGCGCTCGGTTATGAATTTCAAGAAAATATTTCAACTTTTGATCGACTTTTTTGAACAGGAGAAAATTGACTATGCGCTCATAGGCGCCTTTGCCCTGAAGGCCTATGGATACGTGAGGGCAACACAGGACGTTGACTTTATTGTTAGACAGGAAGACCAGACAAAAATTATTTCAAATTTAGAATCCCTGGGATTTGAAACCCTCCACGCCTCCACCGGATACTCCAATCACGCGCACCCTTTATCAGGTCTCGGACGAATCGATTTTGTTTATGTGAGAGGGGAAACGGCAGAAACCATTTTTGCGCGGACAAGACGTATTTTGATTTTAGGGGATATCACGGTACCGGTAGTCAGGCCTGAACATCTCGTAGCCTTGAAGGTTTTTGCCATGAAAAATGATCCGAACCGGGCGCTGCGTGAGATGGCCGATATCGAATATCTGCTCAGGCTGCCGGAAATTGAAATGGAAACGGCCAAAAAGTACTTTGAAAAGTACGGCCAGATGGACAGGTACTATGACATCATGGATGGAAAAGAGAAGAAGCAAGGATCTTGACCTTGAAAATGATCTTTTGCTTTCTTCAAATGACCTTGCGTTTATGAGGAAGAACAATTCTCAGGATGCGCAGGACCTTGAGAGCTATCTTGATTTTTTAGATGATATTGATGCCTTTAAGTCGAAGAAGATTAAGACGGAGTTTTACAAGGCTGAGTTTGAATTGTAGATTTGAGAAGATGCCCCAACCTCTTCTAAACTTATTATCACGGGAAAGGGCAGCTTCGGGTACCAAGCAGGGCCATCAGTTCTGCAGGATCAAGTCTTTTGCCCAGGAGGCTCACCCCCCAGTGGAGATGCGGCCCTGTTGCCCGTCCGGTGGACCCGGAAAGACCGACAACCTGGCCCCGCTTCACTTCCTGTCCCTCTCTGACTTTACAACTGGCAAGGTGTGCATAAAGGGTGAAAAGACCTCCGCCGTGATCGAGGATGATTGTCTTTCCGCTCAGATAACAGTCTCTGGCCATGACCACCTTTCCATAGTTGGAAGCGAGGATAGGAGTATCTTCAGGGGCCCTTAAATCCACTCCTGAGTGAGGGCTTCTGGGCTTGTTATTGAATATCCGCCTTAATCCAAACGGGCTGAGAATTTTGGAACTTACAGGCCATATAAAAGGCCTTTGCCAGTAGAGCTTATTTGAAATCTTGTTACATGTTCTCTTTACGGCCTTCTGATCCTCTAGCACCCGCTCCAGGACCTTCGGGGGAAATTCCACCATGCGTTCCGGTACAGAAAGGCGTTCCACCGGGAAGCTCCTTGCCATTACCAGGACTTCGTGTGAATAAAGGTCGGGACGACCATCAGGTCCCTGCCATTTGACAGTCAGGATATGGGTTCCGGGCTCACAATCAAGACCTGCTCCAAGGAGTGCAAAGTAACCCCGGCCGGATGGATCCGGATGGTACGGGATTTTTTTCCCAAGAAACCTGACATCAAGGAGTTTTATTTCGTCATTTATTTTTATGCTGGCCAGTGCAATGCCTCCCAGAGGGATCTCCTCTGGTTCCATACTTACCGAGACCGGATACGATCCGGCCTCTATCTCCTGGCTGAGGCTCAAGACTGAAAAGAAACACACCGTAAAAAATATAAGCAGGCAGCATGGTAGTCTTTGTCTTTTTGATCTCATGGTAACGGTCAGCCATTATCAGGCATCATCATTGTCCCGGTCTTTTCCAGCGGATAATACCTTGCAGAGAATGGTACCCTTTTCAGGTCTTATAAAAAGACGTTCACCTTCTGCCACCTGCTCGGCACGTCTTACAAGCTCCCCTCCGGGTGTCCTGTAAACCAGGCTGTAGCCCCTGGCAAGGACTGCGAGCGGGCTCACTGCATCCAGCTTTCCGGACAATGCGGCAAGGAGGTGGCGTCTCCTCTCGACAGAGAGCGATCCGGCCCGGATCAAACGCCTCGATAAAGAGCAGGATTCGGCTTTTGTCAGGGAAAGCCGTCTCCCGGGTTCGTGCACTGCGAGCCTTTCACGCAGGTCCAGGTATCTCTGGAACCAGGAACCAATCCTTTCTTGCATGACCCTCAGCAGCCTGGCATTGAGGTCGTCCTGACGGAGTCTTTGCTCTATGATCTTCCTTTTGGGATCCTTGAGCCGATGATGGAGCAGTTGAACTCTCTGTCGATTGGCTTTCAGTCTGTTGTGACTTGACAGGATCATTCTCCTGAAGAGGGTTGCGACCTTATCCATCAGCTCTTCCCTGCGAGGGAAAATGAGCTGTGCCGCTGCAGTGGGTGTAGGTGCCCTGCAATCCGCCACAAAATCTGAAATCGTAAAATCGATCTCGTGTCCCACTGCCGAGACAACAGGTATGGTACAATTGAATATCTCCCGGGCCAGGGTCTCATCGTTGAAGGCCCAGAGATCCTCGAGCGAGCCACCTCCCCGGGTGAGCAATATAACATCACCTTCCCTTGCAACACGCTGGACAGTCCTCAGGGCATCGATCATTTCTCCGGAGGCCCCTTCTCCTTGAACCCTCACCGGACAGAGTACGATGTCCGCCCCCGGATAGCATTCTCTGGCATTTCGGATAAAGTCATGGATTGCTGCGCCGGTAGGAGATGTGATGACAAAAACCATTTGTGGAAGCAGTGGAAGCGGCAGCTTATGTTCAGAAGAAAACAGCCCTTCTTTTGCCAGCCTGGCCTTTAGCTGCTCAAAGGCCATTTGAAGGGCCCCTTCCCCCTTTGGCTCAATGGTTTCCACCACCAGTTGGAGATCGCCCCTGCCGGTATAAATATTGAGCCTTCCTAAACAGATCACGTGCTGGCCATCCTTCAGCTCAAAAGGGAGGCGGGCAGCCTGAAACTTGAACAACACCGCCTTGATCTGGGTCCGATCATCCTTCAAAGTAAAGTAGCAATGGCCTGAGGAAGGCTGCCGGAGGTTTGATATTTCTCCCTCCACCCACAGGATATCAAAATCGAGGTCCAACCTGCCCTGGACCTTTGCCAAAAGATCCGAGACTTGCCAGACATGTCTGGCAGAAGGGGGAAATTCCCGGTCAATATCAGGAGAGACAATGCCTTCCAGTGCAGAAGGGGGAAACAGATCTCTAATGGAATCTTCTGACATGATAATTTAGATTATAGGTGGACTGAAAGAAACAGACAAGGTTTGTGTTCTGTACTCTGGATATTTCATATAAGCGCAGGCGAATTTTGTGACGCAGCACAGGAGGCTCTTTTGAGCCTTCAGAGGCAAGCTGTGATCGTCTTTTCTCAAGCTATGGGTAAAAATACCACCATAGCCAGG
>PQXD01000001.1:53779-95222 GCA_003194485.1 Deltaproteobacteria bacterium | reverse complement strand
AAGGAGGACTATTGCCCGGTTAAAAAGTCTTTCCAGGGCAGGTGCAGTAATAGCTGCTATGGAAGAAGCAATGAAATTAGGACACACAGGGCCTCGTATTTTGGTTGGTTGTCTGCCTTCCTCATCAGAATCGCAGGGAGTTTTTTCCTTTCCCCGATTACATGTGCCTTCTCTAATCTGTCTACCGTTGAATCCCACAATCCTCATAAGAGATTGACAATGAAGGATGACAGGGTCAATGTGCCAGAAGAATTTGAGGCCTGCGACAATACGCATCAAGTAGATGAAAATAATGGCCATGAACGGCACATTGCTTTCTCGTTTTTTTGACTTGGGATCAAGCCCCATAAACAAATCCTTAAAACCAAGATGGTCGAGGAAGTAAAAGAATTCATCGAAGAGCCCTGCCTCTCCAAGGCCATAGACTTCGGGGATATCTTGTCCGTCGGCAAGATTTTTGGCTATGCCGGCCTGATCCCTGTTGGCGGTATGCCATGTCAGGCGGTCAGCTATATTTTGCGATGCATCATTGATTAAACCCATAAAATTATAACTACCATAGACGGCGGGTGATGTCAAAGGGGAATGCAATATAACCTATTGATATTCTTGATAAAAAAGACGTCCTACATTGGCCGCTGCCGGCCTTTTGGGCCTTGGTATAGGAGGGGATATATACTAACCGTCAAGCACCCGGCTATCGCCGCCACAGGCACGTTAAATGATACGGAAATAACATTGACGGAAAATCACCGTCATGGACAAATTTTTCGTTTTGTGAAAAAAAATTAGAAAAATTGAGGAGTTGACTCAAAAAATGGTTGCTCTATGAAAGAATCTTCAGACCAATGGCAGTAATTGTATGGCAAGCAGCCTACCCGGTGCTTGCTGCCTGTATCTTATATGAAATATCCAGTTCTGTACTATTCGATACCAAAGCACAGATTGTACTTATTTCGTTTAATATGGACTTGCTCAAAAGCATTTCCTGTTCTAATTTTTAATAGAGAAATGATTCTGCTGAAAATACCTCAAAATCCAAGGAGAAGATAGCAATGAGTCACAATGACGGGAAAGGCTTTAAGGTCACGGACAAGAGGCACGGTGCCAAGAATGTCTCAGATCAGAAAGATTCAAAAGACTCCGGGTCCACTAAATCGGAAAGGCCTGATTCAGTGCCACTTCCTGAGGTGAATTTTTCCACCTTTATATTCTCTCTTAATACGTCAGCCCTGGTCCATCTGGGTGAAATCCCCGAGTTCGGCTCAGGAGAGATAAAGAAGGATCTCACTCTTGCTCAACACACTATAGACACCCTGGCCATGCTCCAGGAAAAGACGGCTGGAAATCTTGTTGAAGACGAAAAAGGCCTTTTGGAGCACATACTTTACGATTTGCGAATGAGATATGTCAAGGCTATGTCCTGATCATGTAATTAAGGCAAGAAGCAATAACGGTTACCAGTAAAGTGACCATCGCATGAGTTCTTTGAGCCTTTTGGCCCCTGCCAAAATAAATCTGTTTCTGCTGATTAACGGCCGCCGTCCGGATGGATATCACCTCATTTTTACAATATTCCAAAAGGTTTCTCTTTGGGATGAGATTGAAATTTCTGTGAACCAGAAAAAAGGGGGAGGGATTTATCTGGAATGTCCTGGCAGCAACCTGGCCTCGGGCCCGGATAACCTGGCATACAGGGCGGCCAGACTGTTCCTGGAAAAATCCGGTCTGGACCTCGCGGTTGAAATTCTTTTGAGAAAGAGGATTCCCATAGGCGGAGGTCTGGGAGGCGGCAGCAGTGATGCGGCGTCCGTGCTGAAAGGCATGAACAAGCTGACCGGCTTTCCGTTTAATGGGGCGTCTCTCCATTTTCTCGGCTGCAGTCTCGGGGCAGACGTGCCGTTTTTCCTTCTTGAGGCGCCTGCAGCAGTGGGAAGGGGGATAGGCACTGAGCTTGAAGTCGTTGATGCCCCTCATGGATGTTATGTATTGGTCTATCCCGGTTTTAGCGTAAATACTCGATGGGCTTATGAGAATTGCGTATTGACAGGGCAGAAGGAGGACACTATTTTTGACTCCGGTGAGGCTATTCGAGCCGCCATGTGGCGGAATGATCTGGAGAAGGTAGTTATGGCCAGATATCCAGAAATAGGCCTGATCAAGGCCGATCTTATGGCACTTGGAGCCGAGACGGCCATGATGTCAGGGAGTGGATCGACAGTCATCGGATCCTTCATATCGCAGGAGGAAGCCCACAGGGCAGCTTCCAGCCTCAAAGCCAGAAAGGGCCTTCACACTTTTTTGGCAGAGAGTTTATAGTTGAAATGGGACCATTGGGGTGTCGTCAAGCGGTAAGACACGGGTTTTTGGAGCCCGCATTCGGAGGTTCGAATCCTCCCACCCCAGCCATGATGTAATTAAAAAAAATTAAGGTTTTTTACTATGCCAATAGATCATATGATGATTTTTGCCGGAAATGCCCATCCTGCCCTGGCTCAGGAAATATGTGACTACCTGAGCATGCCTCTTGGCAGGGCATCTGTGCGAACCTTCAGCGACGGTGAGGTGTTTGTGGAGATAGGGGAAAACGTAAGAGGTGCGGATGTATTTGTGATCCAGCCCACTTGCCCCCCTGTAGACCATAATGTGATGGAACTTCTCATAATGGTGGATGCCTTGAGAAGGGCGTCAGCCAGGAGAATTACGGCGGTATTGCCATATTATGGTTATGCCAGGCAGGATCGAAAGGCGGCTCCAAGAGTCCCTATTTCCGCCAAGCTCGTGGCGGACATTATCACCACGGCGGGTGCCAGGAGGGTCCTTGCCATGGATCTCCATGCCACCCAGATCCAGGGTTTTTTCAGCATACCTGTGGATCACCTTTTTGCAGCTCCGATACTGCTCAATTATCTCAGAAATAGATTTCCGGAAGAAGTGGTGATGGTATCTCCTGACGCAGGCGGAGTTGAGCGGACAAGGGCCTTTGCCAAGAGGTTGGGGGCTGGATTGGCCATAATCGACAAGCGCAGGGATCGGCCTAACGAGACGCAAGTCATGAATATTATTGGCGACGTAAAAGGGAAGACGGCTGTCATACTGGACGATATGGTGGATACTGCCGGCACCCTTTGCAAGGCGGCTGAGGCCCTCAAGGAACACGGTGCCAATGAAGTCCATGCCTGTATTACACATCCGGTACTCTCAGGCCCGGCGGTAAATCGCATCAGGGAATCGGTACTTAAGTCCTTGGTGGTTACAAATACTATTCCCCTGAGGGAAGAGGCCCAAAAGGTTGACAAGATCAAGGTGCTGTCCGTGTCCGACCTTCTGGGGGAGGCCATAAGACGCATACATAAAGACGATTCAGTAAGTTCACTATTTGTCTAATAAGGAGTTTTTACAATGAAACATGTGGCAATAGAGGCCCATGTACGTACAAAGGCCGGAAAAGGCGTGGCCCGCAAGCTCCGCCATGCAGGGCAGACCCCAGGGATACTGTACGGGCCAAAGAGCGAGACCATTCCTCTTTCTGTAAACTCTCATGAATTCAACAAACTGCTGAATTCGGCACGTGGAGAGCCGCTGCTTTTCACTCTGAATTTAACGGGCAATGGAGACAGCAATAGTCATACCGCCCTAATCAAGGACCTGCAGTTGCATCCGGTGGATGACCAAATATGCCATGTGGATTTTTACGAAGCCCTCATGGACGAAGAGGTGCAGGTTGAGGTGCCCATCGCAGCAGTGGGTAAGGCCAAGGGTGTCGAAACAGATATGGGTGTCCTGGAAATCATCCAACGAACTGTTAAGATATCCTGCCTTCCTTTGGCCATTCCGCGGGAAATACAGGTCGATGTTTCTGATCTCGGGCTGGGAGACGCCGTCCATGTGGCGGACATTACACCTCCGGAAGGAGTCCGCCTTTTAGATGATCCCGAGACGGCCTTGATGACCGTCGTGACTTCAGCAGCCGAGGAACCTGAAGAGGAGAAAGAGGAAGAAATCGAGGAAGAGGAAAAAGAGGAATCCGAGTAAATGGCATGATCACTGCGTGGGCGGGTGATCCAATTTCAGTGCCATTATTTGCAGGCATAAAAGGTGAAAGCTGATCTTGTCCAGAATGCTCTTGGCAGGCCTCGGAAATCCTGGTCTCAAGTATAGGAATTCACGCCATAATGTGGGGTTTGCAGCCCTGGATAGTCTGGCCTCTCAGTTCGGTCTTGATTTTATCCTGCATAAGAAATTTCCCTTATATGAAAGTGTATCGGGTTCTATAGCAGGCATTCCTGTTATACTGCTTAAGCCTCTCACTTACATGAACAGAAGTGGCGAGGTAGTAGCCTCAGTCCTTGATTTTTACAAAATCCCCCGGGACAGGCTCATAGTGGTACATGACGATCTGGACCTGTCCCTGGGAAGGCTGAAGTTCGCACAGGGGGGTGGATCCGGGGGACATAAAGGAGTTGAATCCATTATAGGTTCTGTCGGCAGCAAGGAATTCCCGCGTTTAAAGATCGGCATCGGAAGGCCTGGCAGTCCTGTGCCGATAGACAGATACGTCCTATCACCTTTCATGCCTGAAGAGGTCCCGATAATTGATAAGATCCTCGGCATCGGCACAAAGGGTCTGGTGTGTTTTCTGGAGAAGGGCATTGAAGCCGCTATGAACGAATTTAACGGCCTTAAGATAGAAGCAGGGTCGGCAAAGGACCCTTAGAGATTTTCGAGGAGGAGCAAATGGGCAAGTTTTTTGGTTACACTGCATTAATAGTCCTTGCAGGCCTTATAGCTGCCGGATGCTTTCTTGGATATTTTCTTCTGGAAGGAAGCCCTCCGGATCTGCAGGTAGTCCAGATCCCGGAGACAATGGGAAGGGAGTACACGCTCACGGTTAAGGTTAAAGACGCCCGTAGCGGAATAAGGTCGATTTCTGCCGTCCTGAGCCAGGGTGATAAGGTCCTTGAACTTGATCCAAGGATTCACAAGGTAAAGGAGTGGTGGAGGGGATCCGGCGTAAAGGACGAGACGGTCTCCTGGGTCATTAAGCCGTTCGAGTCGGGTATGGCCGATGGCAAAGCCCTCCTCCTGATCACAGCAAGGGACTCTTCGTGGCGGAACGGTCTCAAAGGCAATGAGCAGACCTGGGAGACAGAAGTTTCAATAGACATGACACCGCCCCGAATAGCAGTGAAAAGTACTGTTCATAATATAAGGACAGGAGGTACCGGCCTTGTATCTTATAGGGTAAGTGAATTACCCAGTAAGACGGGAGTCTGGATAGGCGAAAGATTTTTCCGGGGTTATCCAATGCCTGGAGGGGCAGAGGATATGTACGTGGCTATGGTGGCGGTTCCCTTCAATGTCAGTAAGCCGAAGAAGGTGCTCATCGAGGCGGTAGACCAGGCTGGAAACATTGCCAGGGCCGGCTTTCCTTATCGCATCCTTCGCAAACCTCCAAAGGTGGACAAGATAAATATAACTGACTGGTTCCTTGAGCAGAAAATACCGGACTTCATGGCCAGATACCCTGAATTAAAAGGTTCATACCCTGAAGTATTTCTCGAAATAAACAGTGAATTGAGGCGCCGCAGCAATAAGGAAATCGAGAGTTACTGCAAGGAAAGCGTTCCCGAAATCCTCTGGCACGGAAGCTTTGTTTGCCTTCCTAATTCGGCCTTCAGGGCAGGTTTTGGGGATGAGCGTCATTACTATTACAAGGGCAAGGAAATCGGCCGGTCTTATCACATGGGTTCAGACCTTGCGTCAGTTTCTCATGCTCCGGTCCCGGCAGGAAATACGGGCCTTGTAGTGTTTGCAGACTACCTTGGGATATATGGAAATACAGTAATCCTGGATCACGGCCTCGGCCTTTTCAGTATGTATTCCCACCTCAGCGAAATCCGGGTATCAGCAGGTGATAAGGTGAAACGTGGGGAAAAGATAGGGACAACCGGCATGACCGGTCTGGCGGGTGGAGACCATTTGCACTTCGGAATGATGGTCCAGGGGGTATTTGTTAATCCCTTAGAGTGGTGGGATCAGAAATGGATTCAGGACCACATCCTGAACAATTTGTCTGTGCAGTGAGTCGTAAATTTCTTATGAACCCGTGGTCCCACGTAACCGTTCACTGGCAGGGGATATTTCTTTTCACTTCACACTTCAGCCCCTTATTTTCTTAAGGCCTTCGTAAGCATGGGAGGGAGACCCTCCCCCGGCTCCGGAGCGCAGCGCAGGCGAATGCAGAGGGTGCAGGACATCCACCATGTCAAAAGCCTTAAAGAAAACAAGGGGCGAGAGCATGTTGGAAGAAGGAGCACCCTGTGTGACCGGTTGCCAGTGGACCACGGACGGGTTCATAAGAATATTTACAAGCGGGTCTTCTTATTTGTTGTTTTTTCTTGTAATGTAAATGAAAATTTGGAGGTTATGTACAGAATGGAAATATCTTTGGTGCTGGTGCCTGTGGATTTTTCAGATTGTTCAGCAAATGCAATAAGGTATGCGAGAAAAATAGTTTCTTCATGGAAAGCGGAATTATTGCTCATTCATGTAGTAAATTCGAGTGAGGTTTCACGAATCGCTAATTATACCAAAGAAACGATTGAGAATGTAAAAGAACGGCTTACGAACCAGGCCAAACAGGAATTTCGGCATCTTTTGAATAATTGGAACAGTGATATCCTGATAAAAGATACTATCGTATCTTATGGCTCCCCATTTCAGGAAATTGCCATAAAGGCAAGGGAACTTCAAGCCGACCTTATTTTAATGGGCGGCTACGGAAGTAAGGGAAAGGGACAGATCGACGAGATATTTTTCGGCGGCACAGTGGAAAAAGTGGTTCGCCTTCTCCCCTGCCCTGTGCTATGCGTACCCATGGGATGGCCCACCGAGAATATTTAAGGCAGCACGTCAGACAAAGATCTCCAGTATTTCATAATTCCTGAGCCCTGCCGGTGTGCTGACTTTAACATCATCTCCCTCATATTTGCCTATCAATGCCCGGCCGAGAGGGGACTTAACCGAAATATTTCCTTTTTGTACATCGGATTCGTCCGGACCCACCAGTCTATAGACAACTTCATCTCCGCTATCCATATTTACCAGCCTGACCTTGACCCCGAATACAACCCTGTCACAGTCCTGGTTTTCATTTTCAATCACTTCTGCTGCAAAGAGTTTGCTGTGAAGGTAACGAATGCGGGCTTCAAGTTGACCCTGTCGTTCCTTTGCAGCATGATATTCGGCATTTTCACTTAGGTCACCGTGGGCCCTGGCTACTTCAATAGCCTTGATTGCCTTAAATCTTTCCACCCTCTCCAGGGTATCAAGTTCTTTTTTAAGCCTTTCGAAACCCTCTTTTGTAAATGGGGTCCGTTCCATAGTTTATACTCCAAGATGTGGAATCATATTGCAGAACATTTTGCAATATAACCATAAATACCAAAAAGGGAAACGGATGCAAGCGATTGGCTTTCCAATTTTGAAACAGCCATGGACCTATATAGACGGCACGGATATCTTCCCCGCCGATATGGAAAGTAAAAAAGTGACGTAACCGGTCACAGAGTGCTTCTTCTTCCAACATGCTCTCGCCCCTTGTTTTCTTAAGGCCTTCGCATCATGGGAGGCCCTCCCCCGTTCTCCTTCGCTGCGCCCGGAGCCGGGGGTTTCCCATGCTGCAAAGACCAAGAAAACTACAGGGCTGACGCAAATCGTTTCCGGAAGAAGCACTCTGTGACCGGTTATAAAGTGCCTCCAAGGTCCTTGGCAGGGAGCTGCCTGTATTGTCTTTTTTTCTATTAAGCACTTTACATTCAAGGTCATCGGACCTAAACTCTTTAATTAATATTTGCAATTAAACAGGTAATCGTCTATATTTCAGGTTTGTCTTGTGGCCAGAATTGGCCAAACAGGAAAATTGCTCATGGTCTGCATCAGCCATGTCCAGGTCCAGTTTGACATATAATGTAAGTATTCGGTGAACCCGTGGTCCGCTGTGGAAGTTGCCATCCGTGCCCTGCCGCAGGAGCGGCTTGCCTTTTGCAGGGTTTCGAACGCGGGCCGGGTTGCACTGCCTCTCCGGTCTGCGATGAGTGAGCTTTGAAACCCGGAAAAAGGTAACCGCTTTAAGGCAGGATATAACGGGTTCACCAAATATTTACAATATAATGAACAATAATTAACAAAGTTTGTTCTGGATGAAACCATGGCCGAAAAAGTGCCTACTAAAAAGAATGAGTCATCCAATGATTATCTGTATCGTCTGATTGAGGCAGGCCAAAAAGGTACACTTACTTATCAGGTGCTCAATGAGCTGATACCTGATGAGGAAAAGGATCTTGAAAGGCTTGAAGAGATATTTGATCTGCTGTGCCTTAATAATATTGAAGTCATTGATGGCCCCGAATTAGTGACCGTTTCCAAAGAGAAGTTGTTAAAAGAACTCGCAGAAAATAAATGTCCGGCCGAAAAAGGAACGGACGATGCCCCTGAGGAGAAGACTGAATCCAAGAATGCGGCAGTGGTTCTTGATGCCGGAGGTCATACCGATTCAGAGGAGATTACTACTACCTATCTGCGAGAAATGGGTAGATATGAACTTCTTACGCCAGAAAATGAGCGGGATCTCAGCCGCACAATCAGAGAAGGCTTTAACGGGATTATCAGGGCCATCATGGAACACCCCTCGGATCTGCCTGCAATGGAAGGCTTGAGAGAGCAGATTCGTATATGGAGACGTCGTGATCCCACCCTTAAGCCCAAAAAACAGCAATTAAATTATTTGATAAGTGCAGTTGCCAGTATCTTGGAAATTTACCCAGAGGATGACAGCCTTAAACCTCTCGGGGTAGCTGTCGATAGACACCGGGCAAAAATAGAGGTGGCCAAGGATGAAATGATCAATGCCAACCTCCGTCTAGTGGTCAGCATTGCCAAACGATATATGCATCAAGGGCTGTCACTGCCCGACCTGATCCAGGAAGGCAACCTCGGTCTGATGAGAGCTGTTTTCCGGTTTGATTACACAAAGGGCAACAAGTTTTCTACCTATGCCAGCTGGTGGATACGTCAGGCTATTACCAGGGCCATCCTGGACAAGACACGCACAATACGCCTTCCAGTGCATTTCCTGGAACTCCGTAGCCAGTTCTTTAAGGCATTTTACGCCCTGCTAAAGGAGCTTGGCCGGGAGCCTACGCCTGCCGAGATCTCACTGCGAACGGGACTGCCCCTGGAAAAAATCTTGTCTATTCTGGAGGCCTCAAAGGAACCGGTCTCTTTGGAGACGCCAGTCGGAAATGAAGACAGCACCTTAGGCGACTTTATTGAAAACATGGATATTGTCTCCCCCTACGAAACAGTACGTGAAAGAGAGCTTACAGAGCGCATAAAAGGCATTCTGGCCACTCTCAGCCCAAGGGAAGAGAAGATCATTCGTCTCCGCTTTGGTATAGGCGAAGACAGTGAATATACCTTGGAGGAGATAGGAAAGCGCTTCAACGTGTCACGAGAGCGTATCCGCCAGATAGAAAAGAAGGCCCTGAACAGGTTAAGGCACTCGAGCCGCCGCGAACGCCTGAAGTTTTTCCTTGCTTAGGAAATCGTCCACACCGGCTTATTCCTGTCCACCGAGTTGATTACCAGGCCGGTCAAGATCTTCGGTGTAAAGTAGGTTGATTTGTGAGGCATGATAAGTCCTGCATCGGCAACATCCAGGACATGATCAACCGGTGTTGGCCGCAGGATAAAAAGCACATCGCTTTCACCTAAGGCCTCAACGGCACCTGGAGCATCTATTGTGAACTTCATGGTCTTTCCCGCCTCCAGGCCCTGGGGATTGATTTTAAAGACTTTCTTAATAACGGCCTCTTCCACCAGGATCACATCAAGTTCTGACAGGGCTGGGTGTAAGCGCGGCAATAATCTGCTTTGATCCGCTGCTTTTTGCCACCAGACCTGTGCCGCTTTCCCCTTTCCAAAAACCACTCCGACCCCTCGTCTCTGCGGTTTATTATCAAGGCATTGAATCAGGTTGTTGCATAGTTGCTCCGGCTCCATATTCTGGGCATGAGAGATTGTTTCAACTTCGAACACTTGAGATGCCGTGATTTCTGCGAGCTTCACATCCAGGTCCTCCGGCAGGGTAACAACCCTGTGAACCGGAAGGATTACAAGGCCTGGATCTTCCGCATCTACGAGATAAACCATGAGGTAGTTATAAGGCCTTGACGGGTCTTTTCCATAAACCTTTTGCATCTTGTTTCGGTATCTTATAGCAGTGGTGTAGCGGTGGTGACCGTCGGCAATATACAGAACAGTTTCCAGCAGACACTCATGAAGAGATTTCAGCCTGTCCACATCAGTTATTTTCCATAATCTATGGGTATTACTTGCCTCGTCCTTTACGGTATAGAGCTCTTTCCTTTCTGATCCGCCCAAGATACGAGCAACATCAGGGTTGTGGCGATAAAGAATGAAAATCTGGCTGAACTGGGCCTCTGTGGCCTGTAACAGGCAAAATCGATCTTCCGTCACCCTGTCGAAGGTCTGCTCATGGGGGCGTACGATTCGACTCTCCCATTCCTCTATGCGTATCAACGCCACAAATCCCTTTCTGCAATAATCACCACCCCGGAACGAAAAGCCGATGTCATAGGGATAGATGGCAGGCTCATCTTTCTGCTCCAGGATTTTTCCTGACAGCCAGCTCTCAAATCTCCTCTTTGCACAGGTATATTTATCTACCTTATGCATTCCGTTAAAATCAGGTTTGGATAATTCAAGGGAAAAGATGTTGTATTGATTTCTGGATACAAGCTCATCTCGTCTCTCATCATCAACTACATCATAAGGCGGGGCTACCAGTTGGGCCATATCCCCGGCACGACCGGTATTATATCTTATTCCGCGAAATGGTAATACAATTGCCATCTTGACTCTGTACGCAGTTTTCAGGTTCCAGGATGATTGTCTTTGGACGAAAAGTGAATGCGATCTACCTCAATGCCAACTTGAGACCCAATACACCACACCTTAATGTTGCCCCCGCCAAGGCTATCAGAGAACCGATTCTCGCCGGTGTACGATCATACTTCCAGTAGAGAAGAACCGCGCTCCTGTGAAAGTGGTAAAGGGCAAGCCACCTGGCATTTTTGCTGGCCTGGCCTACGTGGTGGATCACTGGTCCTGCTCCTGGATGATAGACTATCTTCCATCCTGCAGATCGAAACCGGGTACACCAGTCACAGTCTTCCCAATACAAAAAAAACTTCTGGTCCATGGGACCGACGTCTTTCACTGCCGAACGCCTCACGATCATGCAGGCCCCGGAGACCCAATCCACATCAGTAGCCTCGCATATAGATCGGGATGTCAAAATATTTGTTTTGGTAAAGGGGTTATCCGGAAATAGACGTGAAATGAGTGCGGTCCTTCCGAAAAAAGCTGTAGCCAGTGTGGGAAAGGTCCTGGCAGAGCCTTGGATAGAGCCATCAGTATTCAATATCCTCGGGCCTACAATACCCACGCGGGAATTCCTTTCCAGCCATTCCTCAAGAGGACCCCATAAAGGTCCTGATACTTCTGCATCCGGGTTCAAGAGGCATACGTATGGTGCAGTGGCCTTGGCAAGGGCCTGGTTGACCGCCCTGGCAAAACCGACGTTTTCACTGTTTGCCAGCCAGATTACTCCGGGAAACCGTCTTACCAGATCATCAGGAAGGGAGGTCTGGCTGTTGTCCACCACATAGACTGTATCGAGCTTTGAGCGCTCCCATCTCTCAAGCCCTGAAAGGCACCTGCCCAGCGCCTCATGGCAACTGTAATTAACTATTATTACATCAAAACTCAATTAAGCCTCCAGTCACTTCCACACTATGCCAAAGTCCTGACCACATGAGCCAGACCGTCTATCACCTTTGCCGTCCTATGAAAATCCAGTGTCTTGGGCATATCAGAAGGACGATGATAGTTGCGATTCCGATAGAAGGCCGTATCTGTGACCAAAAGGGCAGGATAACCGAAGTGATTAAAAGACCAGTGGTCTGAAAAATCTACGCCCACAACTATCATCGGGGCGTTCAATCTCTCTGCCGGCAGGTCCGTGCCTCTTGAAAAGGCGTGTATGACCTCTTTAGTCCATTTCGAGGACTTCGTATTGCCCACGAGGGCGATGAAGTTGCCGATATCGGGATAAAAACGGTCCATGAAGAAAAGAGGAAACGACTGGCTTTTGGGACGATCACTGAAATATCCTATCATATCGAGGCATATCATGCCTCTTACATGGGCCTTATTGCTCTTCAGCCTGCTGGCATACACAAAACTCCCCATGTGTCGCGTCCTGAAGACAGGTGGCTCTTCAAGGGCAAAGGCCACGAGCCGCACGCCGGGTGGCGGATCTTTTGAAATCAACCGGGCCAATTCCATGATACCGGCTATTCCACTTGCGTTGTCATCCGCCCCTGGAGAATGCGGTACCGTATCATAGTGGGCTCCCACTACAAGCAATGGCATGGATCCCTGTTCCATCTTCCCGGCTTTCGGGGAAGCGCATATATTGTAGTATATCTCCCCTCTGTAATAATAAAGCTGCTCATCCACATTATACCCTAAGCTTTTAAAATTTCCTGCAAGGCGATCAGCCACATTTCTCAGAAGACTTGGCGAATAATACGGGCGGGGACCGATTTCAAGGGCCAGGTATTCTATCCAGCGGCGCATCTCATCTGGATCCGCGCATGGGGACCCGGATCTTCCTGAAACATCAGAATGGCTCTTCATGAACAAATCCCGATCCTGAATCTGGCTGCTTCGCATTAAAGGCTACGACCTCGACATAGGAAACCCCTTTGCCGCCAAAGATGTCCAGCGCGCTTCCAATGGTAATATCCAATCTATCCCGGCCGAGTTCCTTCACCAGGTAAAGGTCTTTCATGGAGCAGGCGCCTCCGGCGTAAGTAGCAGGAACTGGTGTCCAGCGGCCCAACAGCTCCACGAGATCCTCCTCTACCCCCATGCATTTTCCCTCCACGTCTGCTGCATGAATCAAAAACTCAAAGCAGTACTTTGAGAAATAATCAAGGGTCTCAGAAGAAATTATCACGTCAGTAAATCGCTGCCATCTGTCAGTGACGATGTAGTAGTCCCCTCCCCTTTTCCTGCAGCTCAGATCCAGAACCAACCTGTCCCTGCCTACAAGCCCCGCCAGGGCCTTGAGCCGTTCTTCATCTATGGCGCCATCCCTGAAGACGTATGAAGTCACTATAACGGCCGCCGCCCCCTGATCCAGCCAGTATCCCGCATTGTCCGCATTGATCCCGCCGCCTACCTGCAAACCGCCCGGCCATGCCGAAAGGGCCTCTGCGGCTGCGGCCTCGTTCCCGGGGCCCAGCATAATCACGTGTCCGCCGGTAAGGCCGTCACGCCTGAAAATCTTTGCATAATAAGAGGAAGACCTCTCAGCGACAAAATTTTCCTTGAGGGTCTCGGGATTATCCTCATTGAGGGTAGAACCCACAATCTGCTTAACCTTGCCTTTATGGAGGTCAATACACGGACGGAATTTCATACTAAGGTCCTTAAGGCCCTGTTTGGCAAGTGATCACGGAGTATGCCGGTCTTTGCTTCCAGCTCCAATTGGAGATGCCGCCAGATCTTGTGGCCGCCTTTTGCATAACGTCTAAAACAACATCCGGGTTTCGTCAGGCTTCTGATAAGTTCAGCGTAGTTCATAATTTTTATAGATAAATAACAAAATTACGCTCATACGTCAAAGAATCGTAACCTCTCAATAAGTCGGAGGGTTGTCATAGGGCTGCGGGCTTTGCCTTATCCGAACGGGGAGTCATTCGGATATATTTGACTACAGCTCATCGTCCCCAGGCATTACTGCCCGGCCAGGGCTGAGCGGACTGCATCCAGGTCCTCCGGCGTGTCTACTTCCAGCGGAGCCTCTGCTACCTTTACTACTCCGATCGAATAGCCGTTTTCAAGGGCCCTGAGCTGTTCCAGCCGTTCTATCTGTTCGAGTTGCCCGGGAGGGAGAGTAACAAAGGTCTGTAAAAAATTCTGTCTATAGGCGTATAGACCCAGGTGCCTGAGATAGTAATGACCTGATCCCCCGGGCAGATCTTCCCCTGTATCAGAGTCTCTATAATATGGAATTAAGGCCCTGGAGAAGTAGAGGGCCTTCCAGTTATTGTCCACGACCACCTTGACCCGGTTGGGATTCAGGGCCTCCCGGGCCTCAAGAGGGCATGCAGGAGTTGTCATGGCAACTTCAGGCACATCAAGGAGCATCCTTACTATCTCAACTGCTGGTTGCGGATCAAGCAGGGGCTGGTCTCCCTGGATATTAACCACTACATCATTGTCCGAGAGCTCGATAAGCCTTGCCACCTCTGCAATCCGGTCGGTCCCTGAAGGATGACCGGGGTCTGTCATAAAAACCGTTCCACCGGCTGTTTCCACGCACTCCGCAATCCTCGAATCATCAGTTGCCACTACTACCTGGTCAACTCCGGGGACCTCCAGCGCCCTTTCATGCACATGGAGAATCATGGGTCTGCCATGAATCTCTGCAAGGGGTTTCCCTGGAAATCTGGATGAGCCGAAACGTGCAGGGATTATGGCAACCACTTTGACTGGGTGATCGGGGTGATTCCAGTAATGTGCTTTCTGCATGGTAATCAGTCTCCCCGCAATCCCCTGGACCGGCTGTCTTTCTGCTTGATCTCCAGGGCGAGCGGGTATACCCGGCTTTTGGTAATGCCGGTAAGCCGGGCCAGAAGATCCACGCTATCCCTGACTGACAAGCTCTTTCCTGAAATCAGGTGTTGAAGCGCTTTTTTTACCGCCTCCGGGTCCTGGAAGTTTTCTTTGTATTCGCCCTCCTCCGCCCCTTCCATCACCAATGTAATCTCACCCTTCACGCTCTGCTTTGAAACCTGCTCCATAATACCTGATACCGAGCCGTATATCACGGTCTCGTGTATCTTTGTGAGCTCCCTGGCCATTACCATCTGCCTGTCACCTAAGATGCCCAGAATATCTTCCAGGGCATCAGGCAGGCGATGGGGTGCCTCGAAGAGCACGATCGTGTGCGGGATTTCTGCCAGTTGCTCAAGGATCTTGCATCTTTCAGCCTGCTTGCTCGGAAGAAAACCGGCGAAAAAAAAGGAGCCTGCCGGCATGCCTGCCACGCTCAGTGCCGCGACAATAGCGGATGCCCCCGGTACCGGAATTATGCTGAAGCCGGCCTCCCTGACGAATTTTACCATGCCTGCGCCCGGGTCTGAGAGTGCAGGGGTACCGGCTTCTGATACCAGAGCCACATCCTTTCCTTTTTCAAGCAAGGTAATGACCTTTTTGGCGCTGGTCCTTTCATTGTGCTTATGGCAGCTCAGGAGGCCGACCCTGATGCCCAGATGAGTGAGCAGCTTTCTGGTACTCCTCGTATCTTCTGCCGCAACAAGAGATACCTGGCCAAGGACCTCTTTGGCCCTTATACTTATGTCTTTAAGATTTCCAATGGGAGTGCCTACTATGTAAAGAGCACCCTTATTTGGTAATTTAATCACTTGATTGTTTGTATACGTGAATAATACGCTGAAGGGCGGTTATATGGGTAAAGACCGCAAGAATTACCAGAATTGGATAAATCCAGCCGAAGATAAGGCCCACGGCAAGGAGGAACAGACGTTCAAACCTGGTAAGGACTCCCACCTTACAGTTAAAACCCAGGGCCTCTGCCCTGGCCCTGGTATAGCTGACAAGGAGAGACCCGGTCATTGCGGAAAGCACAAGGGCCGCTTCGAGCAACCCGCCCTGCCTGTGTAGTATCAGATAGGTCATCAGCCCCAAAAAGAGAAAGAACTCGGCATACCTGTCCACCGTCGAGTCAAGAAAGGCGCCAAAGGGGCTGACTTGTCCCTGCTCCCTGGCGAGCATTCCGTCAACAGCATCCAGGGGCCCGAATACGGCAAGCAGCCAGCCGGCAACCGCCGGATGCCCCATGCCGAGTGCCAGGCCGCTTGCTCCATAGGCAATAAGCCCGATGATGCTGACCATATTGGGAGAAAGGCCGAGCCCTCCCAAAAAACGGGCCACTGAAAGCAGATAGGGCTTGAACCGGTCACGGCACCAGTCGCTGAAAGACCAATTAATCACTTAAGCACCAAATCACTGAATCATCAAATTCCTGAGTACTCCCGCACACCGGCCGCACACATCAGGCCATGAAGGATCTTTGCCCACATCTTCACTCCAGGTCCAACACCTGGCACACTTTTCACCCGATGCCCGGATAACCTTGACAGCAAGCCCTTCAATCTCATCGCTTTGCCATACGGCGCTATCTCCCGGGTCGGGTTCCACGCTCATCAAGTCAAGCTGAGAGACAATGGTGATAGTCCTTAATAGTTCCCTGCGCCCCTCCAGAAAATCCGCCATATCTTCCGGAGGCTTTATCAGGACCTTGGCATCCAGGGCAAGGCCTATCCGTTTTTCCTTCCTGGCAAGCTCCAGTGCCTTTGTAACTTCTCCCCGGATTCGCCATAGGAGTTCCCATTCAGCATAAAACGATTTATCAATGGATACGGGCGGGGGATCGGGTAAATCCGCCAGAAAAACGCTCTCGGTCCTGGCGCCGGGCAGGTGGCCCCAGGCCTCCTCGGCGGTAAATGAAAGTACCGGGGCCATGAGAAGCAATACATCATGGACAATACGATAGATGGCTGTCTGCGCGGAGCGACGAATACGGCCCTCCGGATATTCACAATAGAGCCTGTCTTTTAAGATATCCAGGTAGAGGGCGCTCAGGTCAACTGTACAGAACTGTTGTATCTGGCGGAACACGACGTGAAACTTAAACTCCTTGTATGCATGTCTGACCCTTGTAGTGATTTCTCCAAGTCTCACCAGTGCCCAGCGATCAAGGACCTCCATCCGGTCAAAATCCAAAGAATGTTTTTCCGGGTCGAAGTCAGACAGGTTGCTGAGAAGGTAACGAATGGTATTACGGATCTTCCTATACGCTTCAGTCAGGCGCTGAAGTATCTCGTTAGAGATCTTTATGTCATCCCGATAGTCCTCTGCCGAGACCCAGAGCCTCAGCACCTCTGCTCCGTATTTCTTGATGACATCAGCCGGCGGGATGACATTCCCCACTGACTTGGACATCTTCTTCCCCTCTCCGTCCACAACAAAACCATGGGTAAGCACTGCCTTATAAGGTGCCTGGTGCCTGGTCGCCACGCTGGTGAGAAGTGAGCTCTGGAACCATCCCCTGTGCTGGTCACTTCCTTCCAGATAAAGGGCGGCCGGAGAGGAAAGCCCTTTCCGTGTCTCCAGGACCGCTGCATGGCTCACTCCTGAATCGAACCAGACATCCAGTATATCGGTCTCCTTGCGGACTCTCGTGCCGCCGCACTTAGGACAAGCAGCTCCGGGAGGGAGGAATTCCTCTGCCTGCCTTGCGAACCATGTATCAGAGCCTTCTTTTTCAAAGATTTCTACTATGCGGTCCGCTATTGCCTGATCCATTACAGGTCCTTCGCAATCTTCACAGATAATGACCGTTATAGGGACGCCCCAGGCCCTCTGTCTGGAAATGCACCAATCAGGCCTGGTCTCCACCATTCCGTAGATACGCTCTTTTCCCCAATCCGGTATCCATCTGACCGTCTCTATGGCGCGCAAGGCCTCTTCACGCAGCGCCCCTGCATCCATGGAGATAAACCATTGGGCAGTCGCCCGGAAAATTACAGGCTTTTTGCAGCGCCAGCAGTGAGGATAACTGTGCTCAATGGTCTCATGAGCCACAAGGCTGCCCTTATCCCTCAACATTTCGACGATCCTGTCATTTGCATTAAATATGTCTTCCCCTTCGAATTCCTTTACCTCTGATGTAAACCTGCCGTGGTCGTCTACAGGGGAATAGATATCAAGACCATATCTGATACCGCTTTCATAGTCATCCGCTCCGTGGCCCGGGGCTGTATGAACACAACCTGTGCCCGTATCCAGCGTAACATACGTGGCGACAATAAGGAGACCTTCTTTTTCCAGGAATGGGTGCTTCACATGCATTCCTTCGATGTCCCCGCCCCTGAATGTACCAAGGACCCTGGCATCTTTCTGCTCAAGACCGGCGGCAAGCAGGGTGGAAAGCAGCCTTCCCTCAGCCAGTATCCAGACTTCTTTTTTTCCCCCAACCCGGACTTCAGCCACCACGTAGTCATAGTCAGGGTGCAGTGCCACTGCCATGTTGGCAGGCAGGGTCCAGGGAGTAGTGGTCCAGATGAGTGCAAAGGCAGGACCAGCGAGCATTCCAAAACGCTCCTTAAGCCACTGATTGAGGCTATCCCCGGCTGCAAATCTTACCGTAATGGAAGGAGACCTGTGGGGGGCGTATTCTACCTCAGCCTCTGCCAGGGCAGTCATACAGCCAGGACACCAATAGACCGGTTTTTTACTCTTGAATATGCGGCCATCCATAAATATGCGGCAGAATTCTCTGCAGATGGAGGCCTCGTAATCATGGGACATTGTGAGATATGGGTTGTCCCAGTCCCCCAATACTCCCAGCCTTGAGAATTCTTCTTTCTGTATGCGTACGAATCTTTCCGCATATTTCCGGCACGCCTTGCGCACGGCCAGCTTGCTCATCTCGAACCTCTTGGATCCCAAGTCTTTCTCAACGTTGTGCTCAATGGGCAGCCCGTGGCAGTCCCAACCCGGTACATACGGGGTGTCAAATCCCATCATATGGTAAGATTTTACAATTATGTCCTTCAGGACCTTGTTGATCGCATGTCCCAGGTGTATGCGGCCATTTGCATATGGAGGACCGTCATGAAGTATGAAAAGGGGACGCCCCTTTCCCTGGTCTCTCATTTGTCCGTAAAGGTCCATGGCCTTCCAGCGCCTGAGTATTTCAGGCTCCCGCTGGGCGAGATTTGCCTTCATCGGAAAGCGTGTCCTGGGAAGGCTTAGTGTCTTTTTGTAGTCCATTGCTCAGTCCTTTGTCCTAATTTTCGGGCCATCATACACCAGCCTTAATCCTACCTCAAACATGGATTGAAATAGTTGAAAATGTCCACCGGCCGAAACCGAATATTTACATTTTTTTCGCTATCCGGGTTTAATATCGGAATGCTATCAGCCATGCCAGGATCGGCACAAGGCACGTGATCATTCCTATAGCATGATCGGTTCTGAGACAGGGAAGGGCCGAGGCCTTCAATAGCTGTCCTGCGGACAGCCCCAGGATCATGCCTGATATGAAGCCGAAGAGGTGTGCCCCGAGATCCGTGTGCTTGCCATGGGTGTCCAGAAACCCCAGAAGTGCAAGGCCGGCCCCGATTGGAATTATGCTATTTCTGAGAGAAAGGCGCCGTGCGCCGAGTGTCTGAAGCGCCATTATCGCACCCAATGCACCGAAAATGGCTGTAGAAGACCCGATTGAATTGTGGGCCTCCCCGTGAACCAGGGCGTTAATCAAGTTGCCGGATACACCTGACAGGAGGGCGATCCCCCACCCCAGGCCGGTACCCAGAAGGCTGCAGAGGCAGACCATCATTAAACCCCCAATCATCATGTTTCCAAGCAGATGAGGAGGGTCTGCATGCAATGTCAGGGCAGTAACCAGGCGCCACCACTGGCCGTCATGAAGGATGCTGTCCACGTTGCCGCTGCCAATTGCAATCAATCGCCCTCTCCAGTCATCTGAAAAAGAAGCGCTGAAAACGGCAGTCAGTATAAGTATGATCCAAAAGGTGGATCGTGCATTCGGATACCATGGAGTAACTTCAAGCGCCAAAGGCCATTCCCGGTTCTCGCTTTCATATTCCTCAAGCTCTACAACAGCCAGATTTACATGATCCGGAGGGACTGCTATCCTGTACCCCTGTAGTGATTGAAGGATCTTGTGAGGGACATCACGGGCAGTGAGCACCAGCGACCATATTTCTGCCTGGGCCTCTGACACAGGTCTGTGCAGATATTTTTCCGCTAAGGCCGAATAATCACACAGGCCCGGAGGCCCGGCGCCGGCTTTATCATGTTCGTTCATAGCCACCAAATACTCGGGCAAGAGAACGCCGTAAATCCAAGATCCTATTCCACCCTATTGATATAATCAATAAGCTCGGCATGAGAGTTAAGCACTATGTCCGCACCAGACAGGTGCTCTTCAGAAAGGGTTGTGGTGAGTGCAACACAGTGAAGGCCCGCGGCCTTGGCGGCCATAATACCGGCAGGGGAGTTTTCCACCGCAAAGCATGCCTCCGGCCCCTGCCCAAGAGCTGAAAGGGCGGTCAGAAATGGATCCGGGAATGGTTTTCTCTTGTTAACCTGATCTCCGGTGACAATATGGTCCATACAACTCCTGATCTCGGATGGCAGGACCTTATTGAGGATTTCCGCATGAGAACTTGTAACCAGGGCAAGTTGCCACCCTGCTTTGCGGAGCCGCTCCAGCATCTGCGGCACCTCAGGAAACGGCTTGACCATAGACTGGTAACTGGCAGCGAATATCTGCATCTGGCGATCCAGTATATCACGGAACATGTCGGCGTCTACAGAACGCCCGCTGTCATTAAAGATCGCCGCGGCCGTATCCGGCTCAATTGCGCCCTCGTGGAGATAAAGTAGCTCAGTAGATACTGAAAACCCGTGCTCGGACAGGGCCTCCTGCCAGGCCCTTACATGATATGACATGCTGTCAAGTATTACCCCGTCCATGTCGAACAATACGGATCTGGTCATCGTTTTCTGTATATCATTTTTTTCCCGGCCAGAAAGGACCTTGCCGCTTTCAGGCACTCCTCAGCCATGCGGCCTCCTGGAGAAGACGGTACTTCCGTGCCGCATATCAGATCGATAATTTCCGCAGGATTGATTTCTTCAGCCGGTGCTGCTGGCACGAATCGATCTTTTTCCCCATCAACTTCCCTTAACAGACCTTTACTTAAGAGAGTTTCAATCACGCCTGCAACACAGGCATCCGGTTGCCTGAGACGCCGAGCAAGGCCGGTCAGATCTGTAACCCTCCTTTCGCTGAAGTCCGCCAGGGTTGTCTCCATGATGTCAAAGGCAAGGGCCAGCCGGGTGCTCGGATCCGGTATGGCGCCTTTGCGGGGATAACTACGCCATACCTGAACTGCAAAGGCCATTTCCGCACCTGCCAGAAAGACCACCCAGCCCATCTGCATCCAGACCAGGAAGAGCGGCAAGGTGGCAAAGGAGCCGTAGATGGCGTTATAACGAGCCACACCTATCTGAAGCTTTATGTAGATGACCTGTATCAGGAGCCAGCCCAGCCCGCCGCAGACTCCGCCTGCCAGGGCCGGGAAAATCTTTACCTTGGCATTCGGAAGAAATCTGTACAATATAGTAAAAGTGGCTACCAACAGGACTATCGGTACCATGTTAAGGAGGAAAGGCCCCAGCCATGTTGCCGGCATCACGCCCTGAAGCCTGATCAGAAGGGCATGGCTATGAAGAGTCGCCATTGTGGCCATGACCGTATTTATGCTTACAGGCAACAGGATCATAAGGGCCAAATAGTCCATTATCTTCCGGCCGATTGGCCGGCTGCTCTCTGCCTGCCAGATGACATTCATGGCCTGCTCGATGCTGCTCATGACGAAAATTGCTGCAATTACAAGCCCCAGAATCCCAAAGGCACCCAATGTGGCGAAGTTGGTGCGATCCACATAATCAAAGACCTGGTCCACTGCCCTCCGGAGGTGGACAGCAAGGTCCTTTGGGACCGGTTCTGCCGCTGCTGATCTTTCCTTATCAGTCTGTTGGGCAGGAGCAGGGCCGGCAGTCGATGTGATTTGTTCCCCACTTTCTTCGGCAGGGGTTACGGTCAGCTCAAGCTGGTCAATAAACTTATAAGCGGCCTCACGCATCTGGCCTCCGGCGCCCAGGCCCTTTAAGACAGCGGTACCCAAAGCGAGCATGGGGACCAGAGACAGGACCACCGTATAGGTCAGGGCACTGGCCCTGAGGGTTATGAGGTCACGCTGGAATTCCTGGAATACTATAAGATGAATCCGCATGGCTATCTTCAGTGACTTCAGCCATCTTTGCCCGTCAGGTTCAGGCCCTGACCATATCCAGGCTGCCAGTGATCCACAAGCCCGGCGGAACCGGCTCGAAAGACTACCTTGTTCATGCTGGTTTTCCGGACTGTCTGTGTTTTCTTTATCGTTCATAATATTGACCCAGAGTTCTCAGCGACTTGGAATATAAGCTCTTTCCAGCCGGGAATCGAAACAGGCTGACGCGAGTCTGCAAAAAAAATTATATCAAGTTCGCATTTGCAAGGCATGCTACAACAATTTTGTAAATATCCGGTGAACCCGTGGTCCCAGCAACCGTTCACTGGAAGGGGATATTTCTTTTCACTTCACACTTCAGCCCCTTGTTTTCTTAAGGCTTTTGACATGGGGGATGTCCTGCCCCCTCTGCATTCGCCTTACGCTGCGCTTAAGGCGATGCAGTTTCCCCCACAGCAAAAGCCGAGAAAACTACGGGGGCTTCCGTTAAACCCAAATTATGCACTTCAAACACCGAACAATAAGGAACAAATAGAAAAATCAGTAAGTTATGGTGTATTGTCCAGTTTGGAATGTTCACCCAAAAGGTGCATTCCACCGGAGTTAAAAATTGTTCGGTATTTGAAGCCACAAGGGGCAGCCAATTTTACCAAATCTGCTTTGTTGTCAGGCACTTGAAGTACAAAAGTACGTCTGCGTGCCTTCCGCCTCGCATCTTTGGCAAACTTGGCTGCTGCATAATTCGGGTTAAACTGTTCAAAGAAATATCCCCCCTCCCGTGAACGGTTGCCGTCCGCGCCCTGCCTTGGAGCGGTTTGCCTTTTGCAGGGTTTCGATCGCGGGCCGGATTGCACTGCCTCTCCGGTCTGCGATGAGTGAGCTTTGAAACCCGGAAAAAGGTAACCGCTCCAAGGCAGGATATAACGGGTTCATAAGAATATTTACAAAATTATCATATTTATCGCGATCAGGACAGCGCTAAAAAGAAAAATATGACTATTGAGTTAGCTCCGCATCATATGCTAATTGTAACGGATTATTGGGTAATCATCCCTTGGAGCGACTTGCGGAAGTCCCGTAGTTTTCTCGGCTTTTGCAGTATGGGAAACCCTGGCTCCGGAGCGAAGCGGAGGAGAACAGGGAGGGTCCCATGCTGCAAAAGTCTCAGAAAACAAGGGATGAAAGCATTGGAGGGACAAGGGATGATTACCCAATAATCAAAGACTATATATCGAAGCGGAGCTAACTCAATAGTCATAAAGAAAAAAAACCGGGTTTCCGGTGTCCGCGAAATATTATTTACACTGCAAAAGCCCTGAAATATAATCGGTCTCAGCTTAATACAGCGGGCTTCAGAATCATTGACGTATATTCAAAAAAATGGTATCGGGGCCAAGCTGAAGTATGCTTGAGTTTATTGACAGTCGTATGTCGGGGCGTGGCGCAGTCTGGGAGCGCACCTGAATGGGGTTCAGGGGGTCGGAGGTTCGAATCCTCTCGCCCCGACCATTTGCATGTCATATCAGCCTGCTTTTGCAGGTCCATTGATGATCCTGGCATTTCTGAGTGATTTCGGGTTAAAGGACCCCTATGTGGGGATAGTCAAGGCAGTCATGCTTGGCATCAATCCAGCCCTGCATATCGTGGACATCAGTCACCAAGTTACCTCTCAGGATATCATGGGCGGGGCCTTTATGCTGGGATCTGCTTTCAGGGAATTCCCGCCCGGAACCTGCTTTCTTGCTATAGTTGACCCCGGTGTCGGATCCCCAAGAGCTGGTCTTCTGGCCGTTACGAAGCGTTACATCTTTCTGGCGCCGGACAACGGTCTCTTGACCATGGTGTTCAGATATTCCGAACAAGTGACATGCTTCAGCATAAAGAACAGTCGCTATTTCAGGCATCCGGTAAGCAATACATTCCACGGAAGGGATATATTTGCCCCTGTTGCAGCTCATCTGAGCCTTGGAGCAGAACCGCACTCCTTTGGCCCTCTCTGTCCGGATCCTGTTCGGCTGCCATGGCCCGAACCAGTTATCAGGGAACAATACATTGGGGGCGAAGTAATATACATGGACGGCTTTGGAAGCCTGATTCTCAACATACCCGCTGACCTCATCCAGCAAAGGGGACCTGTTGGCAAAATGTTCGAGGTCAATATCAAGGGGATGGAATTACCCTTACTCAGCACTTACTCGGATGTGGCCAAAGGTAAGCCCCTGGCCCTTATCGGCAGTTCCGGTTTTCTGGAAGTGGCCGTAAATCAGGGAAGTGCAGCAGAAGTGCTTGATGCCGGTGTCGGTGAAAAAGTGGTTGTTATCTCGAAAAAGATTACACCGCAAAAACAGGACGGATAGCATAAACAGCAATCTCAGATTAAATTTTCTATCGTTTCTCTCAGCTCTTGCATTTTAAAAGGCTTGTGAATAACGTGGTCGGCCTTCTTCCCATGAGGTAGTTTTTCAGGGTGGTATCCGTAACCGGTAATGGCAATTATAGGCGTGTCAGGATGATTTTGTTTGAAAACGGAGATGATCCCTATGCCGCTCACATAAGGCATGCTTATGTCAGTTATTACGAGGTCATAGTCTTTCTTGATCTCCTCCAAGCCCTGCAGCCCGTCACTAGCTGTAACAACATCATAGCCAAAATAAGTCAGATAATCCTTTAGTACGCTAAGGATTTTCTGGTCATCTTCGATAACGAGCAGGCGTTTTTTGATTTTTTCCATTTTTTTATATAATCAAAAAATCTTATTGATGTAAATACCCTTATCGGTAAACTTCAACGGGTTCAGCAGAAAGCGGAAGATAATATCCAGGGATTTAAACTACTTATTGATTTATTTTTTCTAATCTCTCAGACCCTGAATTAATCAGCCACTATAATGGGTACTTGATGCGGCTTTATGGCCTCTGCATTGCCCAATCTCCGACTCTGATTTATTATAAATTATTATGAAATCTAATCTTTCTAACATAGTCCGGGCGCGCAGAGCTACCCGCGTCATTCATGTCGGGGATGTGGCCATCGGCGGCGATTATCCCATTGCGGTTCAGTCTATGAGCAACACGGATACAAGGGATGTCACCGGCACTGTCGCACAGATTCACCGCCTGCAGGAAGTCGGGTGCGAGATTATAAGGGTGGCAGTGCCTGATATTGCTGCTGCTCAGGCAATTTCTAAGATTAAAAAATCAATTTCCATACCCGTTATTGCAGATATACACTTTGATTGGCGTCTGGCTGTGGCCTCGATCGAAGCCGGTGCCGACTGCATAAGGATTAATCCCGGAAATATCGGAAGCTGGAAGAGGCTGGCACGAGTAGTAGAAAAGGTCAAAGAATACGGGATATCCATGAGGGTGGGGGTCAATGCGGGTTCCCTTGAAAAGGACATCAGGAAAAAATTCGGCGGCCCAATACCTGAAGCCCTGGTGGAAAGCGCGCTCAGAAATATCGGCCTTATAGTTGATATGGGCTGCGAGTCCATCAAGATCTCCATAAAATCTTCGGACGTCCTTGATACAGTGGATGCTTACCGTCGTTTGTCCCGGGAGACGGATTTTCCTCTGCATCTTGGTGTAACCGAAGCAGGAGGGCTTATCCCCGGAACCGTCAAGAGCAGTATCGCCCTTGCAGCCCTTCTCATGGATGGTATAGGCGATACTATGAGGGTTTCGCTGACCAGAGATCCTGCAGAAGAGGTCCGGGTCGCATACGAGATCCTTCGGGCACTGAGAATAAGACAGCGTGGTCCGGAAATAATTTCATGTCCCACGTGCGGGCGATGTGAAATAGACCTCTTTTCTCTGGCTTCCGAGGTAGAACGCAGGGCGCAACGGATTCCGTATCCATTGAAGCTGGCTGTAATGGGATGCATAGTAAACGGACCCGGAGAAGCCAGGGAAGCAGATATCGGCCTTGCCGGCGGAAAGGGCGTCGGCCTTATCTTTAAAGGAGATCGCCTCTTGAAAAAGGTACCTGAGCAGGAACTGCTGGAAACGTTTTGGGAAGAGGTAGAACAGTTGGCGGAGATCGAAAGACGTAAGGTCGAAGATAGGGAAAATCAGTAAATATCCGGTGAACCCGTGGTCCACTGCGGAAGGTTGCCGTCCGTGCCCTGCCGCAGGAGCGGTTTGCCTTTTGCAGGGTTTCAACCGCGGGCCGGATTGCACTGCCTCTCCGGTCTGCGATGAGTGAGCTTTGAAACCCGGAAAAAGGTAACCGCTTCAAGGCAGGATATAACGGGTTCACCGGATATTTACGAAAATTAGGGCAAAGGATAATGAGATACTCCAGGTTTTTTTTACCTACCTTAAAGGAGGTTCCTGCAGAGGCAGAGGTTATATCCCACAAATTGATGCTGAGGGCCGGAATGATCCGGAAGCTGGCCTCCGGCCTCTATTCGTATCTGCCCATGGGCCTGAGATCCCTTCGCAAGGTAGAAAAGATAATCAGGGAGGAGATGAACCGTGCCGGTGCCCAGGAAGTACTCCTGCCCATGGTCCAGCCTTCAGAGCTCTGGCGGGAAAGCGGCAGGTGGGAGCGCTACGGAAAGGAACTCCTGCGTTTTGAAGACAGGCACGGCAGGGCCAGTTGCCTCGGTCCTACCCATGAAGAGGTAATCACGGATATCGTGCGAAAGGAGATCAGATCGTACCGGGATCTTCCGCTGAATCTGTATCAGATCCAGACAAAATTTCGTGATGAGATCCGGCCCCGCTTCGGGCTCATGCGGGGCAGGGAGTTCATTATGAAAGACGCCTACAGCTTTGACGTGGATGCCGAGGCCCTCGAGGAGACCTACCAGGTTATGTACAGGGTCTATTGCCGGATATTCGAGCGCTGCGGCCTTGATTTCAGGCCTGTTGAGGCAGATACCGGCAGCATCGGGGGGCACGCCTCCCATGAATTCATGGTCATGGCGGATTCGGGAGAAGACCGGATAGCATGCTGCACATCCTGTGATTATGCGGCAAATGTTGAACTTGCTCCTGTAATTCATTCACCAGATCACCAAATCACGAATGAGTCCCTTGCTGAGTGTAAGAAGGTCCATACACCGGGAAAACGCTCAATAGAGGAAGTAACGGATTTCCTTGGGGTGCCTGCCGGCCGCCTTGTCAAGACCCTCATAGTGATGGCTGATGATAAACCCGTTGTGGCTCTCATAAGGGGCGATCACGAGCTGAACGACCTGAAGCTGAAGCGTCTCTTGGGAGCGGAGCGTCTCGATTTTGCCGACGAGGTCACGGTCCAGAAGGTTACAGGGGCACCTGCCGGGTTTGCAGGACCGGTCGGCCTTCACGAGAACTTTAAGGTAGTGGCTGATCAAGACGTTTCCCTGCTCAGGAATTTCGTAACAGGCGGCAATGAAGTTGATGCCCATTTTACCGGTGTAAACTGGGGCAGAGACGTTTCCATGCCGGAACTTGCCGATATCAGGGTTATTTGCGAAGGAGACCCGTGCCCCAGATGCAAGGGGAAGATAGAACTTAAACGCGGCATAGAGGTCGGACACATTTTCAAGCTCGGGACCAAATACAGCGAGGCCCTGGGGGCCACATTTCTGGACGCCAACGGAAAGAAACGGCTCACCGTCATGGGATGTTACGGTATCGGCGTGGGACGGACCGTGGCGGCGGCCATAGAGCAGAATCACGATGAAAACGGTATTATATTTCCAGTACCGCTTGCCCCCTTTGAGGTAATAATCTCCCTGCTAGATACCAGAGATACTGTGATGTCAGAGGCTGCCGAAAAACTCTACAACGGATTGATGGCCCAGGGTCTGGAGGTCCTGCTTGATGACCGCAGGGAGCGTCCCGGTGTGAAGTTCAAGGATGCTGACCTGTTGGGGATTCCGTTGAGAATTGTTGTGGGCAAGCGATTTAAAGAAAAAGATGAGGTGGAAATCAGGGGTCGCGCCACAGGTGAGACTATCTCAGTAAAAAAGAACGAAGCCGTGAAAAGGGCTGTTGAATTACTCAAGTGATCCGTCTCAACGACATACTTGACGGGATCCATTCCTACCTCCCGGATGCAGACACCAGTCTGGTAGAAAAGGCCTATGTATATTCCGCCAAGGTCCATGCCGGGCAGACAAGGCTTTCCGGCGAACCCTATCTCTCGCATCCGCTGGCAACGGCCTATATTCTGACACGCTTGCATCTGGACCTGGCCAGCATAGCAGCCGGTCTCCTGCATGACACATTAGAAGATACCCTTACCTCTTTTGAGGAACTGGAGGAGATGTTCGGCAAAGACGTGGCCCAGATCGTGGATGGGGTTACAAAGCTCAGCAAAATCCGGTTCGAGAGCCAGATCCAAAAGCAGGCGGAAAACACCCGCAAGATGATCCTTGCCATTTCAAAGGACATCCGGGTCCTGCTGGTAAAGCTTGCCGACAGGCTCCATAACATGCGCACCCTGGAGTATCAGAAGGAGCATAAAAGAGTCAAGATCGCCAGGGAGACCCTGGATATCTATGCCCCCCTGGCAGGTCGTCTCGGGATCGGCTGGATCAAAAGCGAACTTGAGGATCTGGCCTTTCTGAATATCTATCCTGAAGAATACCAAAGGCTCCAAAAAGAAGTAGAGGCCCGCCTGAGCAGGAGAAAGGCCTATGTGGATGAAGTCAAGGATCTCATAGCCGGGAAGATGGCTGATTTCGGTCTTTCATGCAAGGTACTCGGAAGACCCAAACACCTCTATAGTATCTTCCGGAAGATGCGTACAAGAAAAATACCCCTTGAAGAGATCTATGATCTGATAGCCTTCAGGATCATTATGAAAAGTGCCAAGGAGTGCTATGAGGCCCTTGGAATCGTTCATTCGCTCTGGAAACCGATTCCGGGACGTTTCAAAGATTACATCAGTCTTCCAAAGACCAACATGTATCAATCCCTCCACACCACTGTTATAGGTCCCTATGGCGAGAGAATGGAGATCCAGATCCGCACCGAGGAGATGGACATTGTGGCGAATGAAGGCATTGCCGCCCACTGGCTGTATAAAGAGGGGACAATAGTCAGCAAGGAAAAGGCACGCCAGTTCGACTGGCTTTTTCAGCTCATAGAGTGGCAGAAGGAGCTGGATGATCCAAGGGAATTCATTGAGTCGGTGAAGATGGATCTCTTTCCCAACGAAGTATATGTGTTCACTCCAAAAGGAGAGGTTAAGGAGTTTCCCCGGGGAGCCACTCCGATAGACTTTGCCTATGCAATCCATACCGAGATAGGGAACCATTGTGCAGGGGCCAAGGTAAACGGCAGAATCGTGCCCTTGAAATATCAATTCCATAACGGGGAAATGGTAGAGATAATTACATCCGATAAGCACTTCCCCAACAGGGATTGGCTTAAGTTTGCCAAGACCAGCAGGGCCCGGGCAAAGATCCGCCAGTGGATAAAAACAGAAGAAAAGGGAAAGAGCCTTGCCCTGGGAAGGGACCTTTGTGCCAGGGAATTCAAGAGGCACGGGTTGGACTTCAGCGATTTTATAAAGACCAAAAGTGCTGAAGTTGCCAAGGCGCTGTCTTTCAAGACCCCGGAGGATATGTTTATTGCAGCCGGATACGGCAAGATTGCCCCTTCTCAGATAATCAGAAAGCTGCGGGCAGGACAACCTGAAGAATATAAACCGGAAGAAAAGGAATCAAGGGTAAAGAAATTTACCGACAAGACAGAGCCGCAGGGCATCCTGATTCATGGTCTTGATGATATCATGATCCACCTGGGCAAATGCTGCACACCGGTTCCGGGAGACGAGGTTGTCGGCTATATAACAAGGGGAAGAGGAGTTACAGTCCATAGAGAAAATTGCTCTAATATCCGTAACCTGGATTCAGACAGGCGTGTAGAGATTACATGGGCATATGCTGATGGAGCCACTTATCCTGCCGGGATCCGGGTCAGTACGGTCGACCAAAAAGGCATGCTGGCCGCAGTCAGTAATGCAATAAGTGCCGGAGAGGCAAATATCCTGGAGGCAAAGGTTGCCACGACTCCGGATTATGCTGCCGTTCTTGACTTTGTCATTGCGGTGAAAAACCGGATGCAACTGAGGAAAATCCTCTCAAGCATAAGGAAGCTTGAGGGTGTAAAGCTTGCTGAGCGCACTTCTCCAGGATAAGGGGGCTCGATTTTAGGATCTCTGCTTTTTATACGATAATATAGAGGAAAGAGATTAAAGATAAATCGGGGCTTATGAGGGTTTTATTACTCTGCCGGAGCGAATACAATGGGTGCAGACACGAATGCGTTTTATTTGCCCGTTAACAACCGCCCTGACCCTTTGCAGATTTGGCAGCCAGCGCCTACGGGTATGATTATTTGCATGACTTACGTTGCAACCGGTGACCGGGCGTTTACCACATATTTCACATACCTTAGACATTTTCAGAACCTCTCTCTTATGGTGGAGGATATATAACCCGACTGCGGGATTACTGCAAGGCTTACCGGAGAAACTGTATGAGCAAACGTAGAAAGACACCCAGAGCACCAATAGCTATACAAGTAAATTATCATTCTGTAGATAACTTTCTCAGGGACTTCGCTGATGATCTGAGTACAGGAGGAATGTTCATAGCAACTATGAATCCTTTTGAACCGGGGACCCAGTTGATCCTGGAGTTTCTTCTGCCAGGGCATAATTATCCCATCCGGGTGAAGGCCGAGGTGATGTGGAGCCGGACCAAACTCACGTCCACTGACCAGAGGCGGGGCATGGGAGTAAAATTCAAAGATCTTAGCGACAGTGCCAGGGAAAAGATTGATTCCATTATTAAAAAGTATGGTTCGGCCCCCTGAAAACAGGCGGTGTCGAAAAATGATAAGGCTAACAGGGAAGATCAGGACAACCGTTTTATTCTTTTAAGGCATTCTTAATGGCCTTAATTAACTCATCCGGGTCAATCGGTTTTTCAATATAACCATCAGGTACAGTATACTTTGTTAACCCAGTGGTCTCCACAAACTTTTCCTCATCGGCCATCGGCTTCTTGTACATGAAATCTCTGAAATCAACACCTGTTACTTCAGAGACACCTGTTACCACCACTACGGGAGTATGGCTCATGTCCGGATCACTTCTCAATTCCTGGAACATGGTGATGCCGCTTTTCTTCGGCATCATCAAATCGAGGAGTACCAGATCCGGTTTTTCCGTTCGCAGTAACTCCAGGCCCTCAACCCCGTTCTTTGCACTGATACTTGTGTAGCCGTTCTCCTCAAGAACCGCACCAACAAACGTAATAATGTCAGGCTCATCATCGACGATTAAGATCTTCTTGGACATTTTCCCCTCCTTATCTTCCTTCGATGATAACCGACACACACAGACTGTTCATCGAACCATGGTCCAGCAAATGTAAATATCCGGTGAACCCGTTATATCCTGCCTTGGAGCGGTTACCTTTTTCCGGGTTTCAAAGCTCACTCATCGCAGACCGGAGAGGCAATGCAATCCGGCCCGCGGTTGAAACCCTGCAAAAGGCAAACCGCTCCTGCGGCAGGGCACGGATGTCAATTTCCAAGTGGACCACGGGTTCACCGAATATTCACCAGCAAATACATATAAACCCTGACTTATTGAGAAGTTACATACCATCTTGCTGCTGATCGTGTCAAGGTCCAGCACAATTCTTGATGATGAGGAAAGGCCCGCTGAGATGCATCCTACATGCCCAAAAGTGCTCCTATCTCAGGATGCTTGCTTATGACCCTCAGGAACTGGGCGGTGCGATGTTCCAGGCGGTTTTCCAGTATTTGTACTATTTTCTGCATAACAGCATATCCCATAGCCTGGTCCTTATCGAGGACGGCCAGAAAACCGGCCCCGGGGATAACCAATATTTCAGAGGGCTCGACAGACGCGGCATAAGATGTGTGAGTCGCCGATGGAAGAAGGGCGGACCAGCCAAAAGAATACCCCGGCTTTATGGCACTGAGAGAGATAATAAGGGTCGGGGCAAGCTCTGCCTCGAGCAACACCTTGCCGCGTTTGAGTGAGTAAAAATGGTCCGCCTTGCTGCCTGGTTCGTAAATGACCTGTCGTTCCCCGATAGACTCCGTTTGAACCATCGGAGCCAATTCCTCAAGCATCTGGTCCGTCAGACCTCCAAACAATACGACCCTTCTCAAGTCTTCTATGGAAACCATTTATATCTCCCTTTCCGTCTATATCACATTAAGAGAAATATGACTACAAGAAAAATGGTGGCTATGGCAGCGCTTACCCCGATGGGGGAGCTGCCTGTCTCTAATGCTGCGCGGAGACCGGCCTTTTTGCAGGCCAGTTTTTCTCCTGTTGTACCGCTTATCACCCATATGGGCACCATCACCGAGAGCGCAGCCCTTGTCGGAGCATCCCTTGAGATGCGGCCAAGATAACCGGCCAGGCCACCCACAAAGATCTTTTCTGATGCGGCGTTTATACCGTTCAGGCCCTTGTCCATGATAGAGTAAAAGAGCCGGCCACCCTTGCGGTAGAACCAATCGACATCGAGGTTGACGCACCTTTTCTCGGACGGATAGACACCGGAAAGTACTAAAAACACAAAGGCCAGGGTAGCAAACAAAAGGAGCTGGGCCATACCGACTACATGGGAGGCTGTGTACGGAACAAAATCGACCGGGTAAGGAAGCAGCTTATATAAATAACCGGGGAACAGACCTATGGCAATACACAGGAAGGCCGAAATACCCATGGCAAGACACATATTCAGAGGGGCTTCTTTCGGACGCAGGCCCGAGTCATGACCAAAAAACGCGAAATAAGGCACCTTGATACCTGCATGTTCCAGCACTCCGACTGAGGCAATCATCAAAAGGAACCAAATGATCGTCAAATTATTATTGGCAGCAGCCGCGGTTATCGTCATGGATTTAGTGACAAACCCGCTCGTAAACGGAAAGCCGGAGATTGATGCAGCCGCAATTATGCAACATATAGCAGTAAAAGGCATTGTCCTGTAAAGTCCCCCCAGGGCCGTGCAATTAATCTTTCCCGTGCGATGCAGGACAGCTCCCATAGACATAAAAAGGAGGGCCTTGTAAATGATATGGGCAAAGACATGGGAAATTGCGCCATTAATGGCCAACTGCGTTCCTATGCCAACGCCGCACACCATATAGCCCACCTGATTGATCAGGCTGTAGCTCAGGACTCTTCTTAAGTTATTTTCAATGACCGCAAAGAAGACGGGAAACACCGTCATAATTGCCCCGATCCAGATCAAGATCTCTGTACCCGCAAATCCCCTGGCCAGGACATAGACAGCGGTCTTCGACGTATACACACTCAGGAATACCGTTCCAGTGGGAGTGGCCTCCGGATAGGCATCCGGCAACCACGGATGGAGAATAGGCCAGGCGGAATTTACGCCAAAGCCAAGAAATATCAATAAAGAGGCCAGGCTATGTAATCCGATATGTCCGAATTCAATACTTCCCGTCTCCTGCACGTAAAGCACGATGCCTGCCAAAAGGCACAGACCTCCGGCGGCATGAACCAGAAAATACCTGAAGCCGGCGTAAAGCGATGCCCTTGTCCTCCGGCTCCAGATCAACATAACAGAGCTGATGGTGAGCAATTCCCAGAAGATAAACAAAGACAGCAGATCTCCTGCAAAGACGACCCCGAGAGCGCTGCCGGAGTAAATCAGCCCGGCCAGATGCTGGAGATTGTCCTTTACGTGAAGGGAATACAGCAGGGCAATAAAAGTTATTATATGGTAAATATAGCCAAAAAGGAGGCTCAGCCTGTCCATTTTGCCGAAGACAAGGTCATAACCGAGAAACCGGAAGACCCAGTGGGTCCCCTCAGGGATACTGATCAGGTTTATGAAGCCGACCACAGGGATGAGCAGCAAGAAGGCACTTTTCCATTTTCCCTTGATAAAGGGAACCAATAATCCCCCAGTGATAAATATGACTGCTGGCGGGACCGTGCTAATCATAATAATCCTCTCGTCTTTCCACTATCGGCCGCAGGATGTATTTTGCGGCAAGTACGATCAATACCAGGACTACAAATCCAAAGACGGCATAAAACTCCGGCCACTCTTCCCAAGAAAAATGGGCATGTTTGTGGATAAAGAATTCAGCGACAAGCAGACCGGTCAGCACAGATAAAAAGCACCCAAAAACTGTTTTAAAGTTTCTCGGCCTGTCAAAGAAATACTTTTTTTCTTCGCCTGTCTCTTCTTTCATGGCAATTTCCTCAAGTCTTAAAAAGTACTCACGAAAATAAGACCCAGGTATAACGTAGCTATTATAGTCACTATGAAAAAAACAGTCCTATACGGGGGAATGGGCTCGTGACTGAGTTCCATCTTCCCTTCTATTTCATCACTTCTTTCCTCGCCCATGGCTTACATCCCTGTTATATTTTCTACCATCATACTGGCCAACCTGAAAAAAGGTTGTGGATAAAAAAGCAGAATCACGGAAATTATCGCTGTAATAACCAAGGGGACCACACAGAAAAGAGGGGCCTCTTGCACCTTGTTTTCAAACATGGCCTCTTCCGGCCTGCAGAAGAATGCCGTATAGGTAATGGGTATAAAGTAGCAGGCATTCAGAAAGGAACTAAAGAGCAAGACTATCAGAAAGCCTATCTGGTGGGCCTGAAGGGCTCCTAACGCGAGATACCATTTACTTATGAACCCGCCGCAGGGCGGGACTCCGATGATACTCAATGATGCGATAAAAAAGGCCGCCATGGTCACCGGCATCCGCCTGCCGATCCCGACCATCTCGCTGATGTTCTTCCTGCCTGTGGCCACGAAGATTGCCCCGGCACAAAAAAATAAGGTGATCTTCCCAAAGGCGTGCATGGCGATATGGAGCATGCCGCCGATCATCCCCTTCGGGGAAAGGAGTGCTACCCCAAGCACGATATAAGAGAGCTGGCTGATCGTTGAAAAGGCAAGACGCCGCTTCAGGCCGTCCTGGGAAAGGGCAATGAATGAGCCGACCAGAATGGTGAATGCGGCGACATAACATACTGCCGTCCCGAAATGGAAAAAGGATAAGAGTTGAATCCCAAAGACACCGGTCAAGATACGAACGATGCTGAAGACACCCACCTTCACAACCGCCACCGCATGCAGCAGGGCGCTGACCGGCGTAGGTGCCACCATGGCCGCCGGAAGCCATGAGTGCATGGGCATAATAGCCGCCTTGGCGAACCCGAAGACAAACATGAACAACAAGGCAAAGAGCATGGGGCGGGATGCGGCGGTCCCTGCCAAGATGCCGTGTCTGCTGAACTCGAGGGTGCCTGCCAGGTCATAACATATAAGCATGGCCGGCAGCACGAGGCCGATGGACGCGCCTACGACATAAAGGAGATATTTTCTGCCTGAGCTTCGCGCCTCCATATCCTGATGGTGTGTGACCAGTGGATAGGTGGCAAGGGAGAGTATCTCGTAGAAGAGATACAGGGTCAAGAGATTCGCTGAGAAGGCCGCACCAATGGTTGCTGAAAGACAGATGGCAAAGTAGCAGAAATACCGGGTCTGCCCGTGCTCTTTCAGCCCTCTCATATAACCGATCGAGTATGCAGACGTGATGATCCACAGGGACGAAGACACGAGCGCAAAGAGCATTCCCAGGGCATCAACCCTGAACTTGATCGCCGCCCCCGGCATGAACTGAACTACCGTATATACGATCTCGGTCCCGTGCAGGACCGCCGGTAACATGGACAGGACGATCAGAAACTTTGCAACGGCCGCCACAAAGGTCCATGCCTCACGGACATTCGGCTTCCTTCCCGAGACCACCAGCAAGGGAGTAATCAGGAGAGAGACCAGAACGGCAAGCAGGGGCCTTATTGACGTAATCGTTTCCATTCGATCCCTATTTTATCTCCGTCATATAAACCGTCATATAAAGCCCTCTGGTATGACAAACCGGATTATGTGGTTTACGATGTCACCGGTGTAGAGACCGACCAGGATCAGGCCTGCAGTAACTATATAAAGGGGGATCAGCATGCTGAGCGGGGCCTCGGCCATCACCGCCGAATGATGTTCGTGCCCCTCATGGTCGCTGAAGGGCTCATAAAAGCCGATCTCAAAGACCCTGAAAAAGAGCACCACATTGATCAGACTGCTGAAGAGCAGTGCGACCATAAAATCGTAATGGTGCGCCTGGATGGCCCCCAGGATGAGATACCACTTGCTGAAAAAACCGCACGTCGGAGGCACCCCGATGATGGATAGTGCCCCGATCACAAAGGCACCCATGGTAAAGGGCATTTTGGCAAACAACCCTTTCAGGTCTGCAAAGGCATATCCTCTTACCTTGTAAACTATGTTACACACTACGAGAAAGGCGCAGAGAGTCATGAGGGCGTCGTTTACAATATGGAGGACTGCCCCTGTCATTCCGGCACGGTTTCCGAGCCATGCACCGCCAACCATATATCCCACCTCTGCCACAATGATGTAGGTCAACATCTTCTTTAAGTCATGCTGTGCCAGGGCAAGGATGGCGCCCATTACAATGGCGATACAGGCAAGCCAGACGATGTAGTGACTTACGGCCAGGGTAGTAAAGGCAAACGCAGGGGTAAAGACAGTCAGGATGAGGCGAATCATCACGTAGATCATCACCTTGGTCATTAACGGGGCAATCAAGCTGCTGGCCGCAGAGGGAGCAAATGTATAGGCATTGGGCAGCCAGGCATGCAGCGGGAAAAAGGCCATCTTGATCCACACGCCCACCATGCAGATGATAAAGGCGGCCGTAACCGCCTTGGACTGGTAGAGGCCGGGCAGGATATGGGCAATATCCACCATATTCAGTGAACCGGTGACGATATACAGGTACCCCACACCGAGGAGATAAAAGCAGGCCCCGATGGTACCCATATACAGATAATTGAGGCTCGCCAGGGGGGCACGGTCCTCGTCGCCCATGGCAAGGAGGGCGTAGCCCGTAATGGATCCTATCTCCAGCAAGACATAGAGATTAAAGGCATCGCCGGTTACCGTGATACCCAGCATCCCTGTAACAAAGAGGACATATAATGTATAGAATGGCCCGGTTTTTTCCGGGAACTCCTGCTCGATGCTTTTCTTTGTGGCTATCAAATTAATGAGGGCTGCCACGGACACCACGCATAGAACCAGCCCGTTTAAGTAATCCACATAATAGGCGATGCCCCATGGCGGCGGCCATCCACCCAACCGGTAATGGACCACCCCCTCATTCAATACCCGGAGCAGCAAGCCGATGCACGAATAGGCCGACACACTCAGGGCAGCAACCGAAAGGGGAAAGCAGAGTCTCTTATTGACCCATCCGGCGGCACTGATAATAAAGGCCGAAAGAAGCGGAACTATGACAAGGAGTGCAGGATAGTCTTGGCTCATTTTTTCCTTATCTGTGCCAGGATTTCATCTTCTTCCAGGGTATTATACCGGTTATAGACTTTGACACCCAGGGCAAGGGCCACTCCGAGGGTGGCCACGGACACAACGATGGCGGTCAGCATCAGGACGTGAGGCAACGGGTTTATATAGTCAGCGGCATGGACCGCGTGGTGGTGTGCTCCATGACCGTGCTCTACTATCGGCAGGGTGCCCCCTTTTTTCATGCCTATAGATATGTAAAACAGGATAATGGCCGTCTGGAAGATGTTCATGCCCACGATCTTCTTGATCAGGTTGTTCTTGGCGATCATGGCATACAGGCCGATCATCATGAGGGTAATATAGATCCAGTAGTTGTACTTTGCGATGACCACCTGAACTAAATCACCCATCACTTATAACCCCTCCTCATATTCGCCCTTTGATGAGACGTTGCAATAGATCCAGATCATGGTGGCCATGACGGCGATTCCCACACCGATCTCCACAATAAAGATGCCATGAGACCGCGCCATGACCGGATCGGTATGCAGCAATGGAGCAAGGGCGCTGTAATCCAGGAAATTGGCACCCAACAGCAGACACAATGCCCCGGTGCCGGCATAGATAAAGACGCCCATAGCACACAGTAGCGCGTCTACCTTTTCAGAGAAACGTCTTACCGCCGTTCTGAGGTCCTGCGATATGGCCAGCAAAATGACACTGGCTCCGAGCATGACGCCGCCCTGAAATCCGCCGCCAGGGCTGTGGTGTCCATGGGCGATCACATATAGGGCGAAGAGCTGGATAAAGGGGATCAGTAATCTACACCCTGTCTCGATGATCAGGTCGTGTGGGATCCACGCGGTGTCGATCCTTTCGAAGTCGTCAGAGGGCGGCAGCTTCGCGCCTTTCTTCACGTGGATAGTCACGCCGGTAAGCACATGCCGGTAGAGCCTTTCCCCAGGCTCCTTTCGCCGGAAGATCCGCAGAAGGAAAAAGCAGGCGACACCGGCTGAAAAAATCACCGTGGTTTCATACATGGTGTCATAACCACGATAGTCGGCCAGGACAGAGGTCACCATGTTGGGGACATCGGTTTCCTCCATTGTCTTTTCAATATACCGGGGAGAAACATGCATACTGGCAGGAGAATAAGGGTCACCAAACGGAGGGAAGTCAACTGTGGCGTACATCAACAGTGCACCTGCCAGGACTGCTATAATCAATCCTGTAATCTTCAATCCTTTGTCCTCCTTGTGGTACGGAACACCGCCGCGACGAAAAAGACGGTGCTCACCCCGGCCCCCACCGAGGCCTCGGTAAAGGCCACATCAACCGCCCCCATGATGGACCACAGGAGACACATCATAAAGCTGTATGCACCGAACATGATAGCGGCCCCCAGCAGATCCTTCACCGTGATGGCGCCGATGCCGACTATGACGACCAGCGTAAGAATTGCCAAATCCAGCTGCCAGGGCATCGGCTATCTCCTTTTCTCCCCTTTTGTCCATGGGGCCAGACCGGCCCTCACGCCAGCATCGACAATGGCATGGGTCGCCGTGGGACTGGCCAGAAAGACAAAGACCAGGATCAACATAATCTTGAGACCGGTCAGCAAGGTGCCCAGAGAAAAATGGTGCAGGTTAAACAGGGCAAGGGCTATCATGGCCAGAAAGGAGCCGAGGGTGTCGAGCTTTCCTGCCGGATGGAGCCGGGAATAGAAATCAGGAAAGCGCAGAATTCCCACCGCGCCGCCGGTAAAGAAAAACAGGCCGGTAAACAGAAGCAGACATACAATAATATCCATTATATCCATTTATTTAGAATCTCCCAGGTCTGTCCCCTACCCATATGGGGACTCGTCATACAATCCCTTGCGCTTTTGAAAGTATCTTGAGGCCGCCAGCACCGCAATAAAGTTCAACATCGCATAAGCCAGGGCAATGTCGACGAACATATCCACCCTATGATAGATAAGGCCGATCAGGATCAGCAATACGACGGTCTTGCTCCCAATGGCATTGACGCCGATCATACGGTCCACAACCGTGGGCCCAACCACAGCGCGGTACAGAGTGAGGAGCATCAAAAAGGCCAGGTAAAGACCCGAATATAAAAAGATGCTATCCATCAGTCTTCCCCAAATGCCCTGGCAATCCTGGCCTCCATCTCGCCAGGCAAGGGCTCACCGGACGCCTTGTCGATGGCATGTACCTTGAAGTCACCATCAAGAGATATGTAGACGGTAATGGTGCCAGGGGTGAGAGTGATTGAGTTCGCAAATGTTACCAGGGCCAGATCACTCTTAAGCCTGCTTCGAAACTTGATGATTCTCGGGTCAATCAGTTCCATCATCCTTGGATGGAAGACCAGATATGTAACATGGAGGTTCGCCTTGATTATCTCCTTCATCAGCCACGGGAGATAAGGTATCCATCGGGTCAGCAGAATCAAAAGACCCCTCACGGAAGGACTCAACAGGTCGGACGAAAGGTAAGCCACGATGGCAGAGGAGATGAGCCCGAGACTGAGATGAAAAGAGTCAAAACGGCCCGAGAGCACGACCCAGAGGCCGAACATAATGATAAAGGTAAGGGCAAAGGGATGAAAGAAGAGCCTTCTTTTGCGGGGAGACCGGCTGGCAGAGGGCATACCGTTAACCTCAGGGGAAGTCTTGTCGTCCGGATTTTCCAGATTTTGACTCTTTCTCCACTTGACGCTCCCTCCTCATGTGCGATGATTAATAAGTAAATATTTCGGTGAACCCGTTACGTCCTGCCCTGGCAAGGCAAAGATATTTATATCATTATTATTTATTAGTTCAGCAAGTGATGTGCCAAAATGAAATGGCTGTTATATTGTGGTTAACACTTTGATTTTATAATATTTGTTCTCTGGTTTCCCGCAAGCCGGGTTTCAAAGATCGGCATATTTATGCCGTTAATCTAACAAATAAAGAAATATTGACATTTTTTTGCCGATTTTGATATGAATAGATCAGGAAGTTACCCGGCAAACAGATATGCTCAACCCATGTCTGTGATTGATGCAACATTGCCAAGTCACCCGGATCTCTCGGCCATTGCCACGACCTCTTTAAAGAGATCCTCCTTAATAAGTATACCCACGACCTCTCCCTTCTCTACCACGGGAAGCCAATCGACCTTTCCGGAATTCGTGAGATGGAGAGCCTCCATGAGGGTGCCGCTCTGATGAATCACATGGGTTACCTGCAACATAACTTCACCGGCCTGCTTCTCTAATATTGCCTCACATTCCTCATGGAACTGACCCTGCCAAAAAATCGGAAGCTCTTCCATAGGCTCCGTAGAAGGTTGCATATGACTTAGAATATCATCCATTGAAAGCACACCAAGGATCTCTTCTTTATTGCGTATCTCGTCCACCACAAGCAGAAAGGCAGGGCAAAGACTCTGCCATTTCTCTCTGAGCATCCTCACCGCTTCCGCCACTTTTGTCTCCGGCGAGATATGTTCAAGGGTACCCAGGTCAAGCATTAAATCCTTTACACGTTTTTCGCGCATTGTATCCCTGCTGTGCGGGTTCTCCGTATTTCCCGTAGCCTTTTCCATGTCAGGAGACTTTTTCTTCTCCGATATCCAAATATAGGTAAAGCGTATAAAATTCTGTCAGCAAGTCATATGCCACTATATATAAGGCCTTTATTTGAAAGCACTTATCAATGAATTGCGATACCAGCGACATTGTGTTATTGGCAAAAATATGCCGCCGGCGCATCGCCCATTTCATCCTGAGCCGCCTGCCGGAGGCACGCGATTTCACGCTGGCCGGAAACGAATTAAATGAGTACAGGTTGAACCGGGCACACGCTTTACCCAACTAGATATTTCATATAAGCGCAGGCGAATTTTGTGACGCAGCACAGGAGGCTCTTTTGAGCCTTCAGAGGCAAGCTGTGATCGTCTTTTCTCAAGCTATGGGTAAAAATACCACCATAGCCAGGATTGAG
>PQXD01000001.1:52692-53579 GCA_003194485.1 Deltaproteobacteria bacterium | reverse complement strand
GATATTTCATATAAGCGCAGGCGAATTTTGTGACGCAGCACAGGAGGCTCTTTTGAGCCTTCAGAGGCAAGCTGTGATCGTCTTTTCTCAAGCTATGGGTAAAAATACCACCATAGCCAGGATTGAGACGGCAACAGCGCAGATTATTTATGGGGTATAAAATTCGAACAACGAGGCTGGCAGATTGTCTCTGACAACAGCAGTACTCAAAAAAGGTGGAGGGAGAATTTCAGGAAAGAGCAGTAAAGTTCAGGAATAAAATCATTCCAGCTGAACACTGTACTTTTGTAATATATCTTCTTTGGTGATCCTTTCAGGAACTCCGGTTGGCATAAGAACATTACGACCGCAGAGAATGAAAACCTCATAGGCATCAAAGATGGCGTAGCGGTCCTGGTCAAAGATTATAAGCTTGTTGCCGTTTTCTTCCTTGACCTTTTCCCGGAATTTACGAATTCCGGTATCTTGGCCGTTCTGTTCCAATTTATCCTGTTGATCCATCCAGCCTTGATAGGCAGTGGTCAGGGCCATGGTCAAGATGGTTAGATACGCATGGGCTCTAAAAGCAGCCTTGGTATTTTGTGGAGGCCTCTGGATGAACCACGCCTGCTTTGCTTCCCGAAACAGGGAGTTTTCAATTTCGCTGCGGGGATCATACCCGTCATAGACCTTTAACGGTTTACTTGCAGGGCTGTTGGTCAGGATAACCAGGGTCTTGGAATCGGGATTGTTTTCTTTGTAAGGATCCTGCAAAACGACGACCGCATTTATGGGATTGGCCACGAAATCTTTATGGGTTTCATGGCTGCCACTGCCAAGCGGCCCATAAAACCCTGCAGTGGTCAAACCTTCGATACCCACAACCTCCCATGAGTCAATTACAATAG
>PQXD01000001.1:46137-51173 GCA_003194485.1 Deltaproteobacteria bacterium | reverse complement strand
AATTGAGGAGTTGACTCAAAAAATGGTTGCTCTATGAAAGAATCTTCAGACCAATGGCAGTAATTGTATGGCAAGCAGCCTACCCGGTGCTTGCTGCCTGTATCTTATATGAAATATCCAGTTTACCCAACAAAAGTGTTGCGTAACATGCAAAAGCAATATACTGTCAACAAAAAAATATCAAGAAACAGGTGAAAATAGAATGATCAAACAAATCAGGGCAATAAATCTTTTTGGTACCTTTTTGATCCTTTTTTCAGTAGCCGGCATGGTCGCCTGTAACAGCGATTCCAATGAAAAGCCCGGCGATCAGGCCGCTGTCAAGATGAACGTCCTCTCAGGCAAGGTGGCAGAAACCATGAATAGCGGGGGGTACACCTATATCCTGCTGGACAAGGACGGAGAAAAAATATGGGTTGCAGTGCCTGAGATGCAGGTCTCGCAGGAAGAGGACGTTGTACTCAAACCGGGTATAGAAATGGTCAACTTCACCAGCAGCACCCTTGATCGCACCTTTGAAAGGATCATACTGTCCGCCGGCCCTGTCTCTGAAAAAGGTGAGCCGGTTGAAGAAGGTATGGAAATGCCCCGCGGAGATCTCACGATGGGCATGATGAAGGCTCCTGCAGCCGGCGGAATGGGTGTCAGTACACCGATTGGAGATGTAAAGGTCGAAAAGGCCGCAGGCCAGGATGCATACACGATTGCCGAAGTTTACGAAAAAAGATCCGATCTCTGTAACAATAAAGTAACTGTGCGCGGCAAGGTCGTAAAAGTCCTTCCCTCAATCCTGGGAAAAAACTGGATTCATCTGCAGGACGGATCAGGGGATGAAAAAAAAGGAAATTACGACCTTGTTGTAACATCCCAGGATCTGCCTTCGCTTGGAGATGTCATTACTATCAGCGGCACACTATACACCGACAAGGATTTTGGGGCGGGCTACAGATACAATGTAATTGTCGAGAAAGCGAGTATTACCAAGTGAAACGGGTAAGGCAAAGAGGTTCACAGGTTCAGGGTTCAAAGGTTCACAGGTTCAGGGGTTCAGGGTTCAAAGGTAACCCTGAACCCCTGAACCTGTGAACGCTTACAGAGGTTTTTCCCATGCGCAGAGCAAAAGACATCATGACATCACCTGTAATCACGGTTCACCCGGACACATCGGTGCCGGATCTTGCCAGACTGCTTTCTGAGTACCGCATCAACGGGGTGCCAGTGGTGGACGATGCCGGAAACCTCGTTGGGATTGTTACAGAGGCCGATCTTATAGACCAAAACAAAAAGCTGCACATCCCCAGTGTTATATTTTTTCTGGATTCGCCCATCTTTCTGGAAAATCCGAAAAAATTCGATAAAGAACTCAGGAAGATGGCAGGCACCACGGCTGAAGATATCTGCACACGGGATGTTGTCACGGTAAAGGACGAAACTCCTATTGACGAGGTGGCAAATCTCATGGCGGAAAAACGGATAAATACAATCCCCGTTATGAGGGAAGGAAAGATGGCCGGAGTAATCGGCCGCGGTGACCTTATCCGGTCGATTGTGTCTTGATTCCCGCGCAGGCAGGCGAACACTCCCCTCCTTTTCCCGGACTCCTGATAACCAGGGACTCCAGGGCTGATCAAAATTGAATCTTGCCATATTGGCCAGTGATACCGAAATTATTTCCGTATTCCGGCTCGACCGGTCCTTCGACTGTCTGATGGTCATATCGGCCTTCGCTGTCGGCGCCCTGGACATCCGGGTTCCATACATTCCCCTCGGCATGGACAAGACGGTTCATATAGTTTGTCAGGCCGACGCGGGTATTATTACGGATGACATTATTGCCCGGATGCATCTGGGATCCCAGTACCACATACCCTGCATCATGGACCTTCACTCCCTGCTGGTTACTCTCTATGCTGTTGTTGAATACGTATAATTTGGCGTTGTGGCTGGAAATCCCCGTACCGTTTCCGGTAATCGTATTTCCGCCACCTTCGGCCTCACCTATTCTGACCGAAACGGTCTCTTCAAACTCGTCATTCAGTTTACCAACGATCGAGACGCCGTCTCGGATATTGTCAATGATATAGTTCCCAATAAGGGTCGTTTCTACTGAACCGGAGTCACTCCTGTACATAATCAACAGGCCGTCCTGGTTGTGAGCGATGGTGTTTCGTTCAAGGATGGAATGTTCGGCAGTCAGATAAATACCGTTTTGGCCGTTCCATTCAAAGCGATTTTGCAGGATGAGGCCTTCGCCATCGCCAGTCAGGTAAAGGCCTTCACGGCTATTGCCATGGAAGGTATTGTCTCTGATTATATACCTGTATCCGTTTCTGGTAAAGAGACCGAGTCCGGTATGATTATTACTGACACAGTTTCTGTAAAAAAAACTGTTTGTGAGACCACCGCCGCTTATGCCTTGACCAACCGCCGCTTGATCCGGATCAAATGTCTTGGAGATCATATTACCAAGAAGAAAGGCGGTACGGCCCCCGGCATTTATTCCTATTTCGAGGTTTTCCCAGAGGTCATTGGATGCCACATAGTTGGAATTGCCTGCCATATCGATGGCTATGCGGTTCTGGAACAGATTATTGTCAACAATCTTCGCATTGACGTTGCCATAGACGTAAATCCCCTTGTCGCAGGCCGATATATCCGATCCGGTTATCACGGGAGAGATCTCGCTATGAAACCCGCTCTCCAGTGAAATTCCTGTCCGGAACCCGGTAACGGCTGTGTCTTCGACACGGACATTGCCCCTGCAGATGATCCCGGTGGCCGGAACGGCTTCACCGGCTGCTCTTTCCTCTCCATAGATCCCGATATTGTTGAGCGACGATCCTTCAGCCATCTCAACGGCGGCATCACCGGGAGAAGAATATTTGACCTGAACGTAACCCTCACATCCTTCAAGATGGACACCTTCACCGACTCTCAAAGGAAAGCGTTCGCCCAGATCCCGGGTGTATCTGCCCCAATGGATATAGATTGTGTCTGAAGGACCGGCCTTGGAGAGGGCACAGGTGATGGTTTGATATGGACTGGCTTCGGTTCCGTCCCCGTGGTCGCTGCCGTCCCGTGCATTCACATGAATGGATCTGCCCGGGACTACCGTGAACTCCTTTACATCTTCTCCGTCCGGCGGCGCAGAGGAAAGGTTCCCGACGACCACCCGGACCGGGCCGGACTGGCCCATAAGGGGCACATTGACTTCGATCTTTGAATGACTCCATGAGACGATATCCCCTTCCGTAGCTGAAATGCCGCCAAACTCCACGCGGCTCAACCCCTGGCCGTCTCCGAAATTCAAGCCGAGAATCGTTACCGTATCGCCGGGCTTTCCCTCCAGGGGACTCAGGGATATGATTTCAGGACAGCCAAGGCTGTGAACGGCCGCAATCTTCGTTGCCGGCGCAGACAGACTGACATATCCCAGGCGGATGTACTGGTCCGCCTCTCTGATCTCGAAGGCCTCCACCGAAGATGGCTGTCCGATGTAAAGCAGGGAAGGACTGGTCCCATCGATAAGGCCGGTTGCAATGGAATAAGGCAGTGAAGTAGAGATCTCGGTCACGAAATCCAGGGACTCCGCGTCATATACCCGAGTCAGCCCCCTGTTGACATAGATCAGGTTGTGCGCCTCATCGTAGACGACCTCCGAACAATTATACGGCACACCCAGAGAGATTGCCTGAATTAACGAGCAAAACCGCCCTGCCTTGTAAACTGAAAGAGATGGTTCCCTGGAGACGAGTCCGTCGCCCCGATCCGTTATGTAGATACGTTCATTTATATAGTCATAGCAGAGGGAGCAGGGATTTGTCGCCGTATTGATGGCATCCACATATTCACGGTGTTCCCCTTCCAGGATCAGAAGGGTGCCGAAGGCTGCATCAAGGACATAGATCAGGTCGTTACGGGCATCATAGGTTATGTCAACGGCATCGGGATAGGGGTTGACGGCATAGAAGACATTGATTTCATCTTTTAAAAAGAGGTCATTGCCGTCAAGGCGAATAAGCGTGCCGTCTCTGTGAAGAATCAGGACCAGGTTGTGGGTTGAATCAACTGCTGCAGCAACTGGTCCTTCATCCGTGGATATCTCTTCGAGACGGTCCAGAATATATTTGCTTTTGAAATAACCCTCTGTAATCTTTTTCATCTTGAACACTGAGAGGGTATTTTCTTCGGAGTTGGTCACATATATCCTTCTGTGTCTTGGATCATAGGTCACGTCCGTAGCGCCGGCGCCGACATCAAACGGAGAATCTTCCACATCCAGTAACTGCCTGTCCTTGTCAAAGTTAAGAACCGTCAGTTTATGGGTATTTCTACTGACTACATAGGCATCAAAGGGGGATGCCGTACACCCCCACAGACTGAGAGAGATCCCCATGGAGATCAAAAGAGCCAGACATTGGAATTGAAAGGCGTATTTTTTCAGTAACATAAGTAACCTCTCTTGTTTCCCAGAAAAGGTCTTCGGAAAATCGCCTTATAGAATAAGTGATCAGGAATCGCTTCTTGAGCGATTCGGAAAGTCAGCCAGCAAGCACCATGTTTTAGAGGAAAGTTAGTCTATAAGGGCCGGAATGTCAAAATTTGCCGGGAATCGGCTGCCCCAAAGCGTTCTGAATGGCCGCAAATGATATTTTCTATTTGTCTGGGGCTCCATGCACCAGCGAACCGGGTGCGGGTCTTTTTTACCGTGCATCCAATATCCTTTTGTGATATGAAATAGTCGAGGTATAGGCCAGATGATTAGTGGGTCCGTTTAGGTCTCAGGGTCTATGCTGCTGAAATTAGATCGACCTCTAAGGACTTTCTTCTGTCTATACCCTTTATCCCAAATTATGCACTTCAAACACCGAACAATAAGGAACAAATAGAAAAATCAGTAAGTTATGGTGTATTGTCCAGTTTGGAATGTTCACCCAAAAGGTGCGTTCCACCGGAGTTAAAAATTGTTCGGTATTTGAAGCCACAAGGGGCAGCCAATTTTACCAAATCTGCTTTGTTGTCAGGCACTTGAAGTA
>PQXD01000001.1:35556-43542 GCA_003194485.1 Deltaproteobacteria bacterium | reverse complement strand
AAAAATTGAGGAGTTGACTCAAAAAATGGTTGCTCTATGAAAGAATCTTCAGACCAATGGCAGTAATTGTATGGCAAGCAGCCTACCCGGTGCTTGCTGCCTGTATCTTATATGAAATATCCAGATGTCCCATAAGCACTTGACTTAATAAAATAAAAAAGTAATATATATTATACTCTGTTTTTTCAACATCTCGGAACATGGTGAGAATCCATGACGGTCCCGCCGCTGTAATCGGGGAGGTGTTCTGCAAAGAGTCTGAACTCAGCCACTTTCAAGGCGCACCTTGAGGGGAAGGCAGCAGAATTACTGATGATCCGTAAGTCAGAAGACCTGTTGAAAAACAAAAATATGAGTTTCTGATGGTAAAAGAGGCTCGGAAGAGATTAATTATATCTTTTTCGGGCCTCTTTTTTTGGCAAGTCCACAAAAAGAGAACAAGGAGGTTTGTTATGTACAAAAAAGGCATTATCTCTTATCGGCGCAGATGTAAACGATTGGGACAAAATACAGGACTTTCGCATTACATCATGCTGACGTCAAAAACAAAGAAAAAATAAAAATAGAGGGATTATATGTTACAAAAAAATGGCATGTCAGTAAGTGCCGCTTCCTGCTATGTGAATACAGGAAATGGTCCTCGGTTGTCTGTTTTGGAAATAGGGCTGGAAGACTCTGTTGCAGTCATTGAACCGGATACTGGATTTTGGTCAATCGTTCAGGCAGATACTTTTCCTGGAGTCCTTGTAGGTTCAGTTAAAGACGGCTTTATTCAACATCAAAAGCTCCTGACTGATGATATGAATTATGTTCGTTTTGGTCTCCGTCACTCTGCTGTTTACTTCAACCCTACAGAACGCTGCAATATGAACTGCACTTACTGCTATCTGCCAGAATCGATTCGACGCCAAGGCAAGAATATGTCTAAAGAGGAAGTCTGTGCTGCTCTGGAAAGATTACTTTTGTTTTTTAAAGAGACTCTTCCTGAAGATATTAAACCTCAAATAATCTTTCACGGAAGTGAGCCTCTCATGGCTAAAGAGGCTGTTTTTTATGGTATTGAAAGATATCTGGACCACTTCCAATTTGGGGTCCAGACAAACGGCACTCTTTTAGATCAAGAGGCGATCTCTTTTCTGACAGACAATAATATCTCTATAGGTATATCTCTTGATGGTTCCAGGACGGAAACAGCCAACTGTGACAGAAAAAACTGGCAAGGAAAGGGATTCTTTGACCATATTGTTAAAGTCATTGAACAATTGTCAGATTATCCTGCCTTGAATGTCATGTCGACAATAACTGCAAACAATGTCCAGGAATTACCTCAACTGGTTGATTTTTATTACCAGTTGGGCCTGGATATGGCTATGTTCAATCCAGTCCGCTGTACTCAGCCCGGAGGGAGGCAGGTTAAGCCAGATGATGAGACTCTGCTTCATTTCTTTTGTGTGGCTTTGGACAGGTGTCTCGAATTGTATGAAAGTACAGGTAAAAAGGTAGTTATTGCCAGTTTTGCCAATATCATGGCCGGAATCCTTGCTCCCACCGGAAGGAAACTGATGTGTGACATTACTCCCTGTGGAGGCGGACGCTGCTTTTTTGCTGTCTCTGCTTTGGGTGATATTTATCCCTGTAGTGAGTTTATCGGTATACCGGAATTTAATTGCGGCAATCTGTTTACTCAGGATCTGAAGGAGATTGTACAGGCCAAGCAGATGGAAGCGGTCAAGCACCGTATTGCAGAAAATATATACCCCTGTTCGAGTTGTGCAATCCGTCATTTCTGTGGTGCTCCCTGTCCTGCTGAAGTCTATATGGTTACAGGCAAGTTAAATTCTCCTTCCCCTTACTGCCGATTCTACGAAGGGTTGATACGCTATGCCTTCCGGATAATAGCTCAAGGCAAGGAAGAGGTTTTTCTCTGGCATGACTGGCAAGAGGAAACAGAAGAGTTAGTTCAACTAAACTAAAAAATAAATGCCTCTTCGCGTAACCGTTCAGTGCGGCCGGGCAAGGTCGCATATTCCAGCGGGTGTGAATCCCGCTCCAGCAAGGCAGGCCAGCCACTGGATAGAGGACCCTGCGAAAAATGCGAAAATAATTATTAAGGCCTAATAAAGTCGACTGCTTTTGCCAATGCCGTGATAGAAGAATATATAAAAGGTCGCTGCCATTGAAAATGGGATTGAAGCCCAACTGTTGGGATCTATACTAACTGAGCGGAATATCCCCCTTGATCAACGACAATTATTTTTCCCTGTCAACGACAATTATAATTCCCTTTTCCGTTTGTCAATTTTTCTGTTTTTTTCATTAAAATTTTTTCCTTTTTGGGACTGTTCCAGACGATAGCTCGTCAGGTTCAGTTCCAGTATTATGCTGTGGTGAACCAGGCGGTCAATGGCAGCTGCCGTTGTCATGGGATCCTTGAAGATACGTTCCCACTGGGAGAAAGGCAGATTGCTGGTCAGCATTACGCTGCCCCTTTCATAGCGATCAGCCAGGAGGGTGAACAGCACTTCCATTTCTTCCCTGTTTTGCTGAACGTAGCCGATGTCATCAATGACCAGAGCTTTATATTTTGAGAATTTCTTCAGGACCCTTGCCAGCCTCAGGTCTCTTTTGGCAATCAGCAGTTCTTGAATCAGCAGATTGCATGAGACAAAAAGTATGCGATATCCTTTGTGTATCAGTTCCTGCCCTATGGCACAAAGCAGATGAGTCTTGCCGCTGCCGGGATTACCGAAGGCCAGTACATTTTCCTGGTGATCCAGAAACGTTCCTTCAAGGAGATGATTTACCAGGGTATTAATCTTCAGTGGGAGACGACTTCTGTCGAAGACCTCCAGGCTTTTTTCAAGCGGAAGTTTTGATTCCCTGAGGTAGCGTGCTGTACGTTTTTCAGCCCTTTCTTCACATTCTCTTCTGACCAGCTCCAGGAGGTACTGTTCATGGCTCAACGATTCCCTGCGGGCAAGCTCTGCCTCATCCCTGTAACACTGTCTGAAGGCAGGAAGATGAAGCTCTTTAAGGTGGCTGGTAAGTGCACTGTGTATATCAGTCATGCCATCACCTGTGCACCTTCCAAAAGGCTGTCATAGACATCAAGGGCAACGGGAGCTATTTCAACATCAGTTGCAAGAGCTGTTTCCCTGGTTGAAAATAAAAGCTCTTCAACCGTGCCAGCAGACATCATCATACCCTTATTCAGAATAAGGCGGAGGGCATCATCAACAGCGGCCTCATTTTCCATGGCAGCAAGCTGCAGGATCTTAAGTATTCTTTATTAGCCATGGAATCTGTATGACACCTTTTCAGCTCATCATAGGCCATTCTGAAACGAATGCCTGGGAACAGATCACTGCGATACCGGTAGTTTTCAAAGGCGCCGGGTTTTCGTATGAGCCAGTCGATTATGTGCCTGTACTGGATACGGTGCTTTCCGGAACCTCGCAGCCGGGGCATGGTTTCGATGAACTTCTGCCCGTACCATACATCCAGATAGTTCTGCATACAGCTTCACTGTAACCTTTTCCCTGATAAGCCTGCTGTGTACCGAATAGACGTTATGCTTCACGCGGATGGTGCTTGACGGACCGACCCTGAGATCAAGCCGTGTGCAGGCAGGAAGCTGCTTTAACGGCAATGATCCCAGTGCTGACTGCTCTTCCATAAAACGATCTTTCCTGTTTGAATTCAGCTGAGAAAACAGATCTTCCAGAAAATTCATGTATTCTCTTTTGCTGGTAAAGTCACGACTGCCCCGGAGCATGAGCGCCTGATCCAGTGCCCTTTTGAATCGGTGATGGCGCTGTTCAATATCTCCATTCTTATTGGGGCTTGCCGGCTGTGTCTTTTGTCCCCTGATCCCATAATGGGACAGAAGAGCCTGATAACGCCTTGTAAACTCTTCCGGATTGTCCGCCTTATTTACTGCTGTGGAGAGCCTGTCAGTCTGGTGCGCCTCAGGAACACCTCCAAGTTTCCACAGAGCCTTCTGAAGCCCCTCACTGTGAGACCTTCAAAGCTTTCAGAAAAACAAATACTGCCAGTCTCCCAGTTAGAGTATGTCAAAACAAAATGATAGATGAGATGATCAAAGAAGACACCAGCTATGGTTATGCCCAAAGAACCCATATTCGTGAAATCAGACTGGCTCAACCTGCCAGGTTTGTGGACCTGAGGGAAAAACCTCCCCGGAAGGACCTTTCGTTGCCCTCCAGTGCTTTATCTTCCTCTGAAAAGTACGAAGCTGGCCATCCTGAAAATAACCAGGATTCTCCCTCTGCAGATATTCAAACAAGGTCTTTGCTTCAATGCCCGAATTGTTCCTCAAAAAGGATTTGATTTGCTCCCATACCTCTTCAAAGGGATCCTTTCGAGTCCGCCATGTACGTGTGCTTTCAGCCCGCAATTCACATGGTGATTTGCCAAGACCACGGTATTTCCTGGCTGTCTTTACGTCCATCCCAGACCTCAAAGCAGCAACCTCCAATGTCTCGCCATCGCCTAAATTCTTCATCTATAAAACAACTCACCCAAATCAAATATTCTGTTGCAAACTGCAATGTATTGTTTTATATTGTATACCATCATGAATTTCAGGAGGACTATTAATATGAGTAACGCGGTTAGAGTGTCCGAAGATTTGCTTAGGGAGGCCAAAATTTTCAGCAAAATCGATAAACGATCCGTCACTGGTCAGATTGAACATTGGGCACGAATTGGCAAATGTGCAGAGGAAAACCCTGATTTGACCTATAGCTTAATAAAAGAAATTTTAATCGGCCTTGTAGAACTGGAAGAAGGTGAATCTTCAGAATACAGATTCGGATAAGAGTGTATGAAAATCTTACAATCTCGATCTTTTGAACGGAAAGTCAAAAAATTTACGAAACACCAAAAAAAGAAGTTAGACGAAGAGGTCCGCAAAATTATAAATAATCCTTCAATTGGATCTGAAAAGAAAGGTGATCTTCGTGGAGTTTATGTCCATAAATTCAAGATCCAGGCAGGTCAATATCTTCTGGCCTATAGATTTCTTGGAAACGATTTGGAATTGATTATGATCGGACCACATGAAAATTACTATAGGTATCTAAAAAGCTACCTGAAAAGCAGATAGAAAGGCGAACCAGTCGCTGCACGTTGACCGAAAGGGCTCTGCGGCTTTAGGTAGTACCTCGTTATGATATGCTCAATATTTCTCAGTTGTAACCAAGGCAAGGTCACCACCCTTCCGGCAAGTGAGCTTTCCGTTGTTGCCGGACGCTCCGCTCCCGGCAACAATCGCCGCGTATTACCATCCGCTGGATGCTCGGCGCTCCGCGCCTCACAACCAGCGGCTGCAGCAGACGATCCCGTCGGCAAACAAGTTTGCCTCCGGTCTCGCTCCTGATCCGCGGCGATTAGCGCATACAACTCTATGCCAAACAATAGCATCTTGACATTCAGACCAGAGTGATATATCGTATATACATTATAACAACCAATAGAGGAGGCGTACAATGGCCACTCAAATGATAGTTAGGATCAATCCTGAACTCAAAAATAAGGTCAACAGCCTTGCAAAGGCTGAGGGGAAAAACGTTAGCGAAGTCGTCAGAGAATTGCTTGAAGACTACGTCAGGGATCGAGACATAGGCTCCTATATAGATGATTTATGGGAACGTATCGGAGGAAAGATGAAATCCCGTGGACATACCCCTAAAGCCATTCAACGTGTCATTCGAGAAGTGAGAAATAAGAAGTGATCAAGGTTGTTATTGATACGAATGTTTTTGTTTCATCTTTTTTCGGAGGTAATTCGCGCAAAGTTATAACCCTCTGGAAGACTGGCGCAGTCACTCTTTGTTTATCCAAACCTATCATAGACGAATACATAGAAGTGCTTCAACGCCTCGGTCTTCAGGATGAAAAAGAGCTTGGTGAATTATTAGGTCTCTTTGCACGAGGATTTCATTCCGTTTTCACAGCAAACACCCCGAAATTATATGTTGTGGAAGATGATCCTGATGACAATAAATTCATTGAATGTGCTGTGGCATTGAAAGCCGATTTTATTATTTCAGGAGACAAAGCGCTCACAGCAATTCAAGACTATATGGGCATCAAGATTATCAACCCTAACCTGACTTTCCTAGTTATGACCAAAGCGAACGAAATTATCCTTATAAATACAATGAGTTAAAAGATAATTATTGTATACACTACAAATTATTAAAAAATTCAGTAAGTTACATATGTATCAATGTACAAAATACTCATAACTCCTTGAAATTATTTATTTAAAATGTAAATATTTCAGTGTATACAATAATACTGCCCCTTACTTACTGAAATTTAAAGCTTTTTTACCAAAAAGTCAAAATAAGTAGGAAAGTCAGGCTAAAGAGTTTATTCATACCCATAAACAGACCAAGCGCTAACCATGGCATGAACGCTGACTGGGATTTCGTTGGCGCTCAACCCCAGCAGGTTATGCCTACGTTACCGTGATCATGAAAAGCGCATTGCCGACCTTGAGGCATCTGTTGAAAAGCAGCTTGGTAATTTATCGGTGGACCTATCCAGGTATGCAAACATCGCAAGGATAAATCAGAGGGAAGGAGGGAATTATAATCGTCGCTGGTCAGTATAGAGTCTGTCCCGCAAATATTAGTTGCAAAATGAGGCCGAATTCGGTAAAATATTATATAATTTCAACATGATAATTGCTTTTTGAGGGCCTCATGAACTACAATTTCAGAAGCTATAATCCGGAGCAACCATATCTGCTACCCCCATCTCTGGACGACTGGCTCCCCCAGGACCATCTTGCCCGATTTATATCTGAGACAGTTGATCAAATGGATCTGTCAGCATTAATCACAGCTTACAGAGCCAATGGCCAGGGAAGCGCAGCCTATCATCCGGCAATGATGGTAAAGATACTTTTATACGCCTACTGTATGGGTATTCCATCCAGCAGGAAGATTGCCAAAGCCCTGGTAGATGATGTGGCATTCAGATGGCTTGCTGCCGGTAATTTTCCAGATTTTAGAACCATATCAGAATTTCGCAAAAGACATCTCAGGGCTCTGCAGGATCTTTTTCCCCAGATACTACTTCTCTGTAAGGCTTCTGGTTTGGTAAAGGCTGGCATTATAGCCCTTGATGGCACCAAGGTTAAAGCCAATGCAAGCCTGAGCCGCAACAAAACTTATGAGCAGCTTTCCAAGCAAGAGAAGCGACTCAAGGAGAAATTGGAAGCACTCCTTGAGCAGGCAGAGAAGACAGATCAGGAGGAAGACAGGCTGTATGGCAGCAAACGTGGTGATGAACTTCCTGAGGATTTGAGTACTGCAGAAAAAAGGCTTGCAAAGATCAAAGAGGCTAAAAAATACCTGGAAGCCAGAAAAAAGGCTGAAGCCAAAAAGAGCAAGGAGTCTCATAAGAAACACGGCAGAAAATCTCAAAAGCCTGACGACACAGTGAAGCCTGAAACCAAGGTCAATATGACCGATTCTGAGAGTCGTATTCAGAAGACGTCCAAAGGTTATATTCAAGGTTATAATGCTCAGGCCGTAGCTACAGAAGACCAGATAGTTATTGCCTGTGACGTGGTGAATGAGGCCAATGACATTCATCAGCTTAAACCTATGCTGGAGCAGGCACAGCAGAATCTTTCAGAAATAGATGTTTACGCAAAGACAGTCCTTGCTGACGCAGGGTATTGCAGTGACGATAATCTTGAATACCTGGAATCCAAGGATGAAATAAACGCTCTTGTTTCAACCCGGAAAGAGCAAGAGATGAGAAAGGCCGAATCCGGCTCCAAAAATATCAGGCACCGTTCCGACAGATACAAGGCCATGGACAGGAACCTCCAAAACCCAGTCAGTCGATATATTTATGGATTTCGCAAGCGAATAATTGAACCTGTATTTGGGCAGATGAAACATTGTCAGGGTTTCCCCGGCTTTCTCTTACGTGGACTTGAGA
>PQXD01000001.1:0-35216 GCA_003194485.1 Deltaproteobacteria bacterium | reverse complement strand
GAATAAGGCTCTTATGACAATGAATCTCAATAATCAGCATTTCCAGAAAGTCCAGAGGGGCATAAGGCCAAAATTTGGCCGAATCGAAATCTTCGGCTGATATGATTTACGGGACACGCTCTATAGCCTTTCCATATCAGAGGATTGTACAGACCAGTCCATTAATTGTCTCGAAGTGTTTGTCCAACGTGATGAGTTCCGCTCCATATTCCATTGTTTGTGCTGCAATCCAAATATCATTTGTAGGGATTGGGGTTCCTTGGCGTTTGAGTTGGGCAGAGATTCTCGAATAACGGTCGGAAGTAATTTTCCCAATTTGTACAAACTTCACAATTTCATGTTGTAAAAACTTATTAAGGTCATCCATGTTTTTCTCAAATTTCGTACCGTTACGAAACCCGAACATTAACTCTCCCAAAACAACCGGGGAAAATAAAATCAATTCAGCTTTAATAATGACTTCAACTACTTTAACCAAATTACGCTTGAACCCCACATAGGCGCTGGTATCCAGCAGGAACTTCATTTCCACATTTCCTCATCAATTTGTTCACATGCTTTTATGGACTCCATAAACTCAGAAGCATCCTCTTCACTCCAGCCTCCAGCTAGTTTTCTTAATGATTCTGACAGGGATTTTTTCTCCTTTTTTTTAAATCCGGTATGCTGGTAGATTATGTCCAAAATGACACGGTTCAAGGACTTACCGTTCTTTTGAGCCATTCTACGTATTTCCTGTTCCGTTTCCGAGTCCATACCGCGTAAAGTAATCTGTGCCATAAGTCACCTCTTGACTCAATTTAATTCAAAATATGCCTCACAATGATGGTTGTCAAGACAGGACATAAGGAACATCGCCAATTTATTTAAACCTAAACTGAGCGATTAGCTATTAGTTTAATGATTACAGGATGTTTTACTATTACAAACTTTCACTCTGTTGAATGCGGCTTCGCTACCCCCTTTGGGGATTCAACGGGGTGGACACATCAGATGTGCCTGGTGTTTTGCACCATTTCATGGCACATGGATGAATGGTTATTTTTATTTTATCCCCCGATCCTTTTCAGCAAGGGCCTTTCTTTCCTCGTAAGCACGCCGTGCAATATTCACATCTGCCACAAAGTGATCTATCTCCTGCATTGTCAGTGCCTGTGGTCCGTCGCACAGGGCGACTTCCGGCCTGGGATGGCATTCCACCAGAATCATGTTCGCCCCGGCAATCACGCCCTGGGCCGTGGCGTGAAAGATGTCGAGCAGGCCGTCAGGTGCACGGTCCTTGGAACCCACGGAATGTGTAGGGTCAATACACACAGGGAGCCTGGTCAGTCTCTTCACGACCGGGACATGTATAAAGTCCACAAGGTTACGATGGGGTTCTCCCATCCTGGTCTTAATCCCCCGCAAACATATAACGATATTGCGGTTCCCCTCGCTGGCAATATACTCGCAGGCGTTTAGTGACTCTTCCAGGCTGAGTCCCATGCCCCGTTTGTACAGTACGGGGAATTCATGCTGAGATCCCACTGCCTTAAGAAGCTCAAAGTTCTGAGCATTTCTTGTACCTGTCTGCAGTATCACTCCTGTGGGGTACCCTGCCTGTTCCAGAGCATCCCTGATTTCTTCGATATGTATTGCCCTGAGCACCTCCATGGCTATTACCTTGATCCCGTATTTACCAGCCAGCTCAAAGACCCAGGGCAGGCATGATTTCCCATGACCTTGAAAGTCGTAAGGACTGGTCCGGGACTTGTAGGCACCCATGCGGGCGGTGGTAATATTCAGCCTCTGAAGGTTTCTGAAGACTATTTCTACGTGCTCAGGGGTATCCACGGCACAGAGCCCGATAAAGGTATGAAGGCAGTCCTGGTTGAATGCAATCCCGTTATACTCAAAGCCGATCTGGCCCAACTGTCCTCCATGGCGGCCTATCAAGCGATATTTACTCGATACCCTTATTACTTTTTCCACTCCGGGCATACGCTCCATGGTCTCAAACGGCAGATCATGAGTAGGACCGATCAGGTAAACTTCCGTCACTTTCCGGATGGCGCCCTTTATTTCTGAAATCCTGGGTTTGATATCTGGAAACTGGCGAACATAGTTCATGAGTTGAGATACTTCAGCGCTATCAGGGCCGACATCCGGTTTTAAGATTATGATCATTGGTTTTTTCCCTCTTGTTACCGTTCACCGCAGAGTTCGCAGAGAGACAATTTTTTATGTCGTGGTATACTGAAATGTAAGAATGATAGTTCCCTTCTTAATTGCATGCAAGAGGAGAGCAATCCGAGAGACAGACCCATAAGTACCAAGTTATTTTTGCACCGGATGGACTAATGAACATCGAACATCGAACGTCCAACATCGAATATTGAATGGGAAAAGATGAAGAAACAGAAATAGCCATTGAATGTCACGCGGCGCAAGCGCCTGCGCTGCGCGTCGGTATTGGGTATTTTTTTCATTCGACGTTGAACGTTCGATGTTCGATGTTCGATGTTCATCTTTCTAAAAACAAAAATCTTTTTTCGGCATTTGAAGTGCATAATCTGGGATGAAGTGCCAAAACAGTATAGGAGACTATGTCAGGTCCCTCAAGGCATCTCCCGGACTGGGACGCCAGGTGGTGTTTCACAAAGAGCTGCCTGCCACAGAGGCCTGTTTCGGCAGTCCTGCAAGGCCCTGGCCGGATGAGATGCGAGCGCTTCTTAAGGGCAGCGGCATATCCCGCCTCTATTCCCACCAGGTCTCAGGCATTGATCTCGTGCGCTCAGGCCGGCATGTAGTGGTATCCACACCGACGGCCAGCGGGAAGACCTTGGTATATAACCTCCCGGTGATCGAGCAGATCCTGAAAGATCCGTTAAGCCGCGCCCTGTATCTTTTTCCCTTAAAGGCCTTGGCCCAGGATCAGATGAAGGCATTCGGAGAATTGACTGCCTGCCTTGACAGGGAACGTGCTCCCACCTGCGCCACCTATGATGGTGATACTTCTGCCTGGAAAAGAAAGCGATTAAGGGAGCTGCCCCCGAATGTGCTTTTGACCAATCCGGAGATGCTCCACCTCTCTCTTCTGGCCTATCATGAAAAGTGGGCCTCCTTCTGGCAGGGCCTTACCCACGTGATAATAGACGAAGTTCATACATACAGGGGTGTCATGGGCTCCCACATGGCCTGGGTATTTCGCAGGATGAACAGGGTCTGCGCCCATTACGGGGTCAGTCCCACATTTGTGTTCTGCTCAGCCACAGTCGGCAATCCTGCCGAGCTCACTTCCGGACTCACCGGACTTGACGTGCAGGCCGTGGCCAAAAACAGTGCCCCTCACGGCAGGAGACATATGCTTTTCATTAATCCGGAAGACGGGGCCGCGCAGACCGCGATTAAACTGCTCCGGGCCGCCCTCTCCCGTGGCCTCAGGACCATAGTCTACACCCAGTCCAGGAAGCTTGCCGAGCTGATCAACATCTGGGTCAGCCAGAGGGCAGGTTCCATGGCCGGGCGCATAAGCACATACAGGGCCGGTTATCTGCCGGAGGAGAGGAGAGAGATTGAAAGGAGGCTCTCAAGCGGCGAGCTGCTGGCAGTGATCTCTACGAGTGCGCTTGAGCTGGGTATTGACATAGGCTCGCTGGATCTCTGTCTGCTCGTTGGTTATCCTGGCACGGTCATGGCTACATGGCAAAGGGGAGGCAGGGTAGGCCGCAGCCTGCAGGATTCGGCCCTTGTGCTCATCGCCCAGGAGGACGCCCTTGACCAGTACTTCATGCGAAATCCCGGAGATTTTCTCAGGCGGTCTCCTGAGCCAGCAGTATTAAATCCGGAAAATCCGGTGATTATGGGCAGGCACCTGGTATGTGCGGCATCAGAGATCACAATACGAACAGATGAACCATGGCTCAAGGAAAGAGAGGTCTCAAGGGTCATATCCAAGCTTGAGTCAGAGGGAAAGCTCCTGAGGAGCGAAGATGGAAAAGAGCTCTATTCCGCCCGCAAATTCCCCCAAAGGGGTATTAATCTGAGAGGCGTTGGCCGGACTTATCAGATAGTCTCCGGGAATGACGGCCGCACCATAGGGGCAATCGACGGGTTCAGGGCCTATCGCGAGACCCATCCCGGCGCGGTCTATCTGCACATGGGTGAAAGTTACGTAGTTGACCGGCTTGACATAGAGACCCGCACCGTAGAGGTGTCACCAGCCAGGGTGGATTATTTTACACGGGTAAGGGGCAATAAGACCACTGAGATACTGGAGGTATTAGGGAAAAAGAGGGTATATGCCACCAGTATATCTCTGGGACGGCTCAGGATTACAGACCGGATCACCGGATATGAGAAAAGGCATGTAAGGGGACAGCGTCTCTTGAACATTGTCTCCCTGGATCTTCCGCCCCAGGTCTTTGAGACAGAGGGCCTCTGGGTAGAGATCCCGGATGAAGTCCGGAGGGCAACGGAAAATGCCTGCATGCATTTCATGGGCGGAATCCATGCATTGGAGCACGCTACTATTGGAATATTACCTCTTATGGTCCTGACCGACAGGAACGATCTTGGCGGCATATCCACTCCTTATCACCCGCAGGTTCGCAAAGCCGCGGTCTTTGTTTACGATGGGATACCCGGAGGAGTGGGCCTCAGCCGCCAGACCTTTGAAAAAGCAGAAGAGTTTTTACAGAAGACCCTGAAGGTCATCGAGAGTTGCCCATGTGAGCTGGGGTGTCCTTCCTGCGTACATTCCCCCAAGTGCGGCTCCGGCAACCGGCCGATAGACAAGAGGGCCGCTGTCTTTGTATTAAAGGGCATAACAGGAAGCAGGGAGGTATTCTTTCGATCCGGGAAAGACAGGCCTTATGCTGCTGAGGTCGAGAGGCAAAAGTATAAAAATAATCCCGATTCAATTCCCCGCTTTGGTGTCTTTGACCTTGAGACCCAGCTCTCCGCCCAGGAGGTCGGAGGGTGGCACAGGGCGGATCTGATGAGGGTAAGCTGTGCCGTTCTCTTTGACTCCGGCAGGGACGCTTTTCTGGAGTTCCGGGAGCCTGAAATCCCGGAGCTGATTGATCGCTTATCCGAATTGGATCTGATTATAGGCTTCAATCTGAAACGTTTTGATTACAAGGTGCTCTCTGCCTACAGCGATCTGGATTTTTGGAGCCTTCCCACCCTGGACATTCTGGAAGATGTTTACAGAAGACTTGGCTACAGGCTTTCCCTGAATCACCTGGCAGGCGTCACCCTCGGCACGAAGAAGACCGCTGATGGCATTCAGGCCCTCAAGTGGTGGAAGCAGGGAAAAATCAAGGAAATCCTCGAATACTGCAATAAGGACGTGGCCATTACCAGGGATTTATTCCTTTACGGATATAAAAAAGGTTATCTGCTTTTCAGGAACAAGGCCGGAAAAGTAGTACGTATTCCAGTGGACTGGAGCCGGAATTTTCTGATACGCTGATTCCGCATCCTTACATAGCAAGCCAAAAGTAGTTTATAGCCGTGTAGAGTATACTTACAGAAGATTTTAGTTTACTATCTTCCCGGTTACTATCCACGACAGAAGCCCCGTGCTTTGCGGCTTGAGCAGGGAGGTTTTGGATGCGCCTTGATGACAGACTCATAGAGGAGAAGACAACAGACGGCGGGATAGATTTCCATGATCATATCTCAAGAGTCAGGGAAGAAGCCCCGAGTTGGCTTGAAGGCATAGAAAAGAACGGCATAGATCATTCAGGAAGGCTGGAAGGTTACCTGGACCGCCTCATTCCGGACGAGTTCAAGGAAAAGCTCAAGCCCGCCGAGGTATTTATCCTCCTCTATGCCGTGTACCTCCATGACATAGGCTACAGGAATGAACAGGGCGCAACAGGATCCAAAGATCATCCCTTGCGAAGCAGGGAGTATATAAGGGGGAGTTGCAAGGCCTTGCTCCCAAGAAGCGGGGTCGTAAGGCCAAGGAGGTCAACCCGCTTGCCAAGTCGTTGCCCAGCTGGAACGGGAGAACAGAAGGCTGAACGAAAAACTCAGGCAAGCTGAGACCATTATCGAGGTTCAAAAAAAATCTCAGAGATCCCGGGCATTCCCCAACCAGGCGTAGAGAAGAGCTGATGAGTGCTGTTACCGAGTTGAGTTGTGATGTTGGGAGAAAGGCGGCCTGTGAGGCTTTAAGCATCCCGCGTGCCACATATTACCGGCATACCGGGAAGCAAAATGTTTATCCACTTGATGAAAGAAACCAATCAGGAATCGGCGCAAGCTTGAAAATACTGTTTTTGAGGCAAGGCGATAGCAAAATGGTAGCAGAAACAAAAAAGAGTTACGACAAAAAGCATCATAACTCTCTAATTTTATTGGTAGGCGGTACTGGATTTGAACCAGTGACTTCCACCGTGTGAGGATGGCACTCTAACCACTGAGTTAACCGCCCATGCCAAAACTATTTAGCCTATTAGTACAGTTATTTCAAGTATGATTCCGCTGAAAATACCCCATCTACTGCGTTGCATAAGAGCTGAAAGCCTGAAGCTGAAAGTGGTTGATTACGATAGGTCTTTGAGCTTTGAGCTAATTCCAGCGCCCTGCATCCGGAGCATTTTGAGCGGAATCCTGTTTCAGGACTTTTCGCAGTATAATCAGGGCAGGACTATAATCTGTCATTCATTTTTCAGGACCTGATCCAAGGCCTGCTGAAAACTTTCGTCATCAGCCACAGCCTTAAGATCGCCGGAGTCAATTTCCTCTACACCAGTTTTAGTGCCTTTGTCAGAAGCATCCACCAGGTCGGAGACATCAATTTTTGAGAGTTCCGCTGGATTTCCGGCTTCTTGCTCTTCAAGAAGGACTTCGGCCCCGGTCCCGATGCTATCTGCCTCGGAATCCTCGCTGAACCAGACGAGTTCGGGGTCCGGTTTTGCAAAGCCTCCAAGTCCCGCAGCAATTTCCCTCAGATCCTGTCCGCAATTTGGGCAATTCTCAAGATAATCAAAGCTTATTCTTCCGCACTTCGGGCATCTCATAAATTACATCCTTTTTTTATTTGAAAAGATTTGTGACATTGTATATGGTTTAATAAAGTTGCCTAAAAGCTGAAAAAATAATGAAAATAAGACAAAATAACTTGCCTGTAGTTTTTCTTATCGGAACTTTGATGTTATTTCTTGCATCCTGCGCAGGCACGCACAGAAAATATCTTGCAGTAGATGCCTCACTGGTGAAACAGGGTCAGTCCAAGGCCGAGATATCCGATCTCTTTGGTCCTCCAAATGCAGAAAGAACAAACCAGACCGGCCAGGAAGAATGGTACTACTACGATGTCCACCGGCACTTCTGGCAGCGTATACCCTTTCTGGGGCGTTATCTGGGGAGAGAAAAAGTGGAGTGCCTGCAGATTGTCATGGAATCAGGACATGTAATCAAAGCTGTATACTATGTTAGGGGCCTCCAAAACAAAGTCCAATAATCAATTCAGGATAGCCAGGGACAGAATGGTTGCCCATCAAATTGAACGAAGGGGAATCAAGGATCCCAATGTGCTGAAGGCAATGCGCAATGTACCCCGGCACCTTTTTGTAGACGAGGCGCTCTGGGACCAGGCATATGGGGACTTTCCCCTTCCAATCGGGAGCGGACAGACCATCTCCCAACCTTATATTGTGGCCCTGATGACCCAGCAGTTGGAACTGAAGGGTGATGAAAAAGTGCTGGAGGTGGGAACAGGTTCGGGCTATCAGGCAGCTGTTCTGGCCGAGCTTTCCCGGGTTGTATACGGCGTGGAACGCATTCCTGCTTTGCTGACAAGGGCCAGGAATATTCTGGAAAAACTCAAATACACAAATGTTATCCTCAAGTTAGACGATGGCACATGGGGTTGGCGGGACGAGGCGCCTTTTGATGCCATAATCGTAACCGCAGGTTCACCCTCAGTGCCTCAGCCGCTTATCGATCAGCTTCATGACCCAGGTATTTTAATCATTCCTGTCGGGGATGAATACTCGCAGACACTCATAAAGGTTACAAAGTCCGGCGGTAAAATCCATCAGAAAGATATGGGCGGTGTCCGCTTTGTGAAACTTGTGGGAGATCATGGTTGGAAGGCATAAGGCAGGGTAAACGTTCAGAGGTTCAGAGGTTCAGGGTTCAGGGTTCAGGGTTTAACGAAAATCTGAACCGTTGATTCGTGAGTTCTGAATGGAGAAGGCATGAAAAAGGAAAAAAACGACTCTAATGCTGAACCCTGAACCTGTAAACGCTCACAAATGACAAGGGTCGGGATTATAGGAGGCAGGTCTGTGTGACCCTGGATTGAGTGCATTGGCAGAGGAGGTCGGCCGGAGAGTTGCTGAACATAAGGCCATCCTTTACTGCGGCGGCCTTGGAGGAGTAATGGAGGCATCAGCCAAAGGGGCCGTCGAAGCAGGTGGTCTCACTGTTGGTATTCTTCCTGGAGTCAAGGCCACAGATGCCAATCCGTATATCCAGATCCCTGTGGTCACCGGCATGGGGCACGCCAGAAACGTCATACTCGTCAGGAGCTGTGACGTGCTGATAGCGATATCAGGTTCGCATGGTACCTTGTCCGAAATAGCCCTTGCACTCAAGATGTGGAAGCCTGTCGTTGGCCTCAAGACCTGGAAGCATCTCTCAGACGTTCACTATGTCAAGTCGGCAAAAGAGGCGGTGGAAAAGGCATTTGCCCTGTTGCCATAGCACTATTAACCCGAATTATGCAGCAGCCAAGTTTGCCAAAGATGCGAGGCGGAAGGCACGCAGACGTACTTTTGTACTTCAAGTGCCTGACAACAAAGCAGATTTAGTAAAATTGGCTGCCCCTTGTGGCTTCAAATACCGAACAATTTTTAACTCCGGTGGAATGCACCTTTTGGGTGAACATTCCAAACTGGACAATACACCATAATTTACTGATTTTTCTATTTGTTCCTTATTGTTCGGTGTTTGAAGTGCATAATTTGGGATTAACATTCCTTCTGCCAAACGGGGAGTAAGAAATTACCGTGTAGTTTCCTAATTTAGCCCTAATTCCCTCACAGCCTTTGAAAGTTTCTCAAGCAGTCTCTTTTCGTCAATGGTAGTAAGCACCCTGTCTTTCATGAGCATACGGCCTGCCACCATGACATCCTGCACGTCTCCGCTCCTTGCCACATAGACCAGATGGGATACCGGATTGTAGCAAGGCCGGAGGTGAACCTGATTCATGTCCACCACCACCAGGTCTGCCATTGCCCCTTCGCGCAGGCATCCAAGGTCCTCCCTGTGTAAGGCCTTTGCGGCCCAGGTAGTGGCCATGGAAAAGGCCTCAGTGGCAGATATCAGGGTTGGATCTTTTCTGATTCCCTTATGCAGCTTTGCGGCAGTATCCATCTCACTCATGAGATCAAGGTCATTGTTGCTGGCAGCCCCGTCCGTCCCCAAGGTCACTACCACACCGGCTTCAAGGAGTTCCGGCACAGGCGCGATCCCGGAGGCCAGTTTGAGATTACTCTCCGGGCAATGAACCACCCGTACATCTCTCCGTGCCAGAAGCGATATGTCATCTTTGCTCAAGCTCATGCAATGGATGGCAAGCAGTCGATCTCCAAGAAGGCCGAGCCTGTCCAGATACTTTACAGGAGAAATTCCATGAAGTCTTCGTATCTCCGCGTTCTCCCATTCTGTCTCGGCAAGGTGGATTACTATCGGTGTGTCCCCGGCCTCTGCCAATTTCTGTGAGCGCCGGAGCAGTTCAGGTCTGCAGGTATATGGAGTATGAGGGTCTACGGTTATAGTGATCCTCGGATGCCCCTTCCATTTGTCCATTAAGCGTTCCGTCTCTTTAAGGGCCTCTTCCCCTGAGGGAAACGCTGGCGACGGAAAATCAAACACTCCCTCTCCAAGCCAGGCCCTGAGCCCTACCCTGTCAGTCACCGAGGCAACGCTGTCTTCAAACAGGTACATGTCCACAAAGCCCGTGGTTCCGCACCGTATCATTTCTGCACAGGCGAGCTCGGTCCCAAGGGCTACAAGTTCCGAAGTCAGCCTGGCCTCGGCAGGGAATATGTGGTCCTCCAGCCATGTTTTAAGAGGGAGGTCATCGGCAAGGCCCCTGAAGAGGATCATGGCTGCATGGGTATGGGAATTTATGAGTCCCGGCAGTATGAGTCCGCAGGGCCTGTCTATCGTCTTCTTTGCAACATAACTTTTTGCAAGTTCAGACAAGGGACCGGCTGCAACGATAGTATCATCTCTCACGGCAACAGCTCCACCAGGGATTGGGGAATCATCCGGGTGAGATATGAGAATTTCACCACATATCAGAAAATCTACTGACTCCACTCAAAGAACTCCTTTAGAAAAGCCACCAGAAGACGTTCGAGCAGGTGCTCCGCCTCATGTGCCTGAGCTATAACGTCCTCTATAAGGATGGGTTGGAAATTGTCCGGATCGTTTATATTGGCAATAACCGAGATTCCAAGCACTTCCATCCCTGCATGAACAGCAACGATTACCTCCGGCACCAGGGACATGGCCACGGCATCCGCACCAATCATCCTGAGAGCTCTGGTCTCTGCAGGGGTCTCCAGGCTGGGGCCTGGAACAGCCACAAATACACCATCCCTCAATGTCATCCCCAGATTCCCGGCCACTTGAACCATCTTTTTCCTGAGTGTGACAGAATACGCCTTTGAAAGGTCAGGGAATCTCGGGCCCCATCTGTCCATATTGGCCCCCCTCAACGGATTATCCGGGATAAGGTTTATATGATCCCTGATCAGCATCAGATCCCCTGAGGAAAAATCCAGATTAAGGCCCCCTGCAGCGTTACACCCGATCAGCACCTTTGCCCCCAGGCCGGCCATTACCCGAACGGGTAATGTAAGCTCCCTTGTCCTGTAGCCCTCATAGAAGTGAAATCTTCCCTGAAACAGCGCAACCCTGGCATTCCCGATCTCACCCAGCAGGAGCTTCCCGGTGTGTTCAGGAGAAGTGGATACCGGAAAGTTGGGAATATCACCATAGAAGGCCGCCCATGCCACATCCATTGCCTGGGCTACACCTCCCATGCCTGTGCCCAGCATCAGACATACATCCGGGGTCCAGGGCAACTCTCTCTGAAAAAAATCTACAGTCTCCTCGACTGCTGCAACATATTGTTCCATAAACATTTATCCATAGAAGACGGAAAGAAAAAATCAACGTGCTGAATCAGCCATACAGGGGGTATTTCCTGGAGCGGCTTAACGTAATCCGGGGCATCCCCTGAATATCCCTTATTTTTATTCAGCAAATATAGCCTCCACAAACTCTTCCGGGTCAAATTGTCTAAGGTCATCCATCTTTTCACCAATACCTATGAACCGGATAGGAATCTGCATCTGGTCGGCAATGCTCACGACAATCCCGCCCTTTGCCGTGCCGTCCAGCTTAGTGAGGACTATCCCAGTGACTCCGACAGCCTCACTAAAAAGCCTGGCCTGGGAGACGGCATTTTGACCCGTGGTTGCGTCCAGCACTATCAGGACCTCATGAGGGGCTCCCCGGATCTTTTTGGAGATTACCCTGCTGATTTTTTTAAGCTCTTCCATCAGGTTGACCTTTGTATGTAACCTGCCTGCCGTATCTACGATCACTACATCGACACCCCGCTTGATGGCGGCTTCCATGCCGTCAAAAGTTACTGCGGACGGGTCAGATCCGGCACTGTGCTTTATAACCGGTACATCGATGCGCTTTCCCCAGGTCTCAAGCTGTTCTGCTGCAGCGGCCCTGAATGTATCTGCTGCCACGAGAAGGACGCCCTTACCCTCCTGCTTCAGCCTGTAAGCAAGTTTGGCAATGGTAGTGGTCTTGCCAACGCCATTTACCCCGATTACCAGGACTACAAATGGGCTGGGCGTCCATGTAATTTGACCCGAAGGCACTTTAAGCAGATCCGCAATTTGTTCCTTTAATCGTTTTCTCAGGGCCAAAGGGTCCTTAAGCCCTTTTTTTTTGACTTCAATGCGCAGCTTCTCAAAGATATCCTGGACGGTGTTTACCCCTATATCTGCCATAACAAGGAGTTCTTCCAGTTCGTCCAGGAGTCCGGGATCTATTTCTTGCCGTCCGAGAAGGAGCTGGTCCATCTGTCGGATAAACCCGTCTCTGGTCTTTCCCATCCGCTCCTTAAGGCGTTTAAAGAGACCGGGCCGTGGCGTCCCGGCCCCTGTTTCGTTTCCCTTAACAGGGCCCGATTGGCCGGATGGTTCTGAAGATCCCCGGGCAGAAGAATTAAGTGCCTGTTCTTCAGCCTCTATCTGCTCCACAGGCTCATGGGGGGAAGACCCTTTTGGTTCTTCTTCTTGTCCACCTATTTTTTTGATCCATTTTTTGAACATGGCGATTTTTGATAGAAATAAAAATTTTGCCTTTTAGGACTTGCCAAAAGGAACTTTAATCTGATATTAACGTATCTGTATTTAATAACAACTTCCCAGGAACAAAGCAAAAAATGTTATTTTGGTCTTCGGGGCACTTATCCGGACATTATTTTTTTCCATCCAGGAGGGCTTCCATCCTGTGATTTTCTCATGGAGGTCTCCAGGGTTGCACGATGGCCATTCTGTTCCTTAATAATATTTGGGTTTTTGTAGGCTGCTTTACAAGGAAAGAAGAGGGTTCAGGTGAATAAGTCAGATCTTATAGAAGTCCTTGCCAAAGAGACCGGATTGAATATTCGATTAGCCGAATTCGTGGTGGACGAGGTTTTTAATGCCATGACTGAGGCCTTGGTAAAGGGAGAAGGGGTGGAGATTCGCGGCTTCGGTAGTTTCACAGTGAGAAAATATGATTCTTACATTGGCAGAAATCCCAAGACCGGTAAAAATATTTCAGTATCACCGAAAAAGTTGCCGTTCTTCAAGGTTGGGAAGGAATTGCGCGAAAGGGTGATAGACAAGGTGGGGCAGGGAATTAAATAGTCTTCCGGGCTGTTTACCTTATTTCTTTAATGTCAAATCCCTTTAAGAGTAATTTTGCCGCTGTAACCCCGATTTGTGCAGTGATGCCACAAGAAGGACTCCCTGCTTTCAGAAAGCACTGGTTCACGCCCAATGCCTTTGCCAGGAAGGCCGTTTGCTCAGCACCCCGCTTAAATGCCTCTGTGACGTCTTGTCCGTTTACATTCAAGACCTTTGCCCGACCATTTAATACGTCTATACCGTTTCCATAATAAATATCAGCAGCAGGTCTCGGGGTCGTAAGGCCGCCAAGCTGCTCCGGGCAAACGGGCAGGACATTTGCTCCTCTGAGCTTATCAATTAAGCGGATATCACGATTGCTTTTTCCGTCATACCGACAGGATAGTCCTATCAGGCAGGCGCTCACCAGCACCATGCGATTCCGCTCTGAAAACGTCCTGTCTTGAAATGTAATCATGCCTGAAAGACCACAGGCGGATCTTCAGACTCTCTCTTTTCTATATGGCCGATAATAAAGGCCTGTTCGTTAAGCGCCTTGGTCTGAAAAAGCAGGTCCTTTATTTCTGCCTCAGGCGCTATGAGTACCATGCCGATACCGCAGTTGAATGTTCTGAACATCTCTTCTTCAGATATGTTGCCCTTTTCCTGTAAAAAATGAAAGATGGGGGGGATTGGCCAACTGCCCTTTTTGATCACTGCCCTGCAGGATTTGGGCAGTATCCTGGGTATGTTTTCCAGAAAAGCACCACCGGTGATGTGCACCATGCCGGTGATTCGTTGCTTCTTGAGCAGGTGGTTGACTGTACTATAATATATCTTCGTGGGTGTCAATAAGACCTCTCCCAGGTTCAGTTCTCCGGTCTCTGGCAATCTATCGGAGACGGTAAGCCCGAGTTTTTCAAAACAGATCTTTCTCACCAGGGAAAAACCGTTGCTATGGAGTCCGGTTGAAGACAGGCCTATTATCATATGGCCCACACCTATTTCTGACCCGTCGATGATATTGTCCCTGTCAACGACCCCGACAACGAATCCTGCAAGGTCATAGTCATTTTCTGCATATAACCCGGGCATTTCAGCAGTCTCACCGCCGATAAGGGAACAGTTTGCCTCTTTGCATCCATCAGTAATGCCCCTTATGACATCCGCCGCTTTTTCGGGATCCAGCTTGCCTGTAGCAAAGTAGTCCAGGAAAAACAGAGGTTTGGCCCCGCATACCAGTATGTCGTTGACACACATTGCAACGAGGTCGATCCCGATGGTCTTGTGCATGTTGCACAGGGTGGCGATCTTGATTTTGGTCCCTACGCCATCGGTTGAGGAAACCAGGACAGGCTCGCGGTAGCGATCAAGCTCAAGGGCAAAAAGGCCGGCAAAACCGCCGATCTCAGTAAGTACTCCACGCGTAAAGGTAGAGGCGACCATCGGCCGTATTTTTTCAACTAATTCATTGGCCTTATCTATATCCACGCCAGCCTGGGCATATAGTGATTCATCTTTCACGGCACTCTCCTCTTGCTTAAGGGTGTTTTTATACTGCCTATCCAAGGAAGTCAATAAAGGACGGGTCGTCGGATGCTCTGGTATGATCGGTTGCCCTTGTCCGATTGGCTGTGTAGTGATTAAGTTATTTATGAAGATAGCAGGAAGGGCAAATGATTGACAGATATCCTGTAAAGCTGCTTATAGGTACTGACTATCCGATCCTTGAAAAGATCCGGTGTGCAGAGAGGCTTTTTCATGTCTGTGGTCAGGAGTTATTGACCGATAAGGCAGTCAGGCCTTTGCTTGAGACTTATCGGCAGGCTATTCAGCAGTCATGGATACAGATGAAGAGGGCGGGAGTCGTTGCCGAGTGTACCGACTGCGCCGTCAATGATGGCGGGAGCTGTTGCGGAAAGGGTGTAGAGGACCGCTTTGACGTGGTTCTGCTTCTGATTAACCTCCTGATGGGTTGTCGTCTCCCTTTATCACCCTGGGATGAGACAGGCTGCTGGTTTCTTGGGGAACGGGGCTGCAGGATTCCTGCCAGGCACGTTCTCTGCGTAAATTATATCTGTAGACGACTTGATAGTAAGCTTGAGAGAAAGGATCTAAGGTTGCTGCAGAAAAAAATAATACAGGAGACGGACGCGGGCTTTGCCCTTGAAGTGAGCATCAAAAAGTGGCTGAGGAACAAGGGAATCTGAATCACGAAAGATGGATGTCTGAGGCATTGGATCTGGCTTCAATTGCCCTGTCAAGGGGTGACTTTCCGGTAGGGTGCGTTTTAGTCTCCGGCGATATGATTGTCGGGTCCGGAATCAGATCGCATACCAGGCCAGGGGATATGAACGAGCTTGATCATGCCGAGGTATCTGCCTTGAGGGACTGGATGGAAAGGGGATATCCTGCCCGGCACATGGATGGTGCGGCAGACATCACCGCATACTGCAATCTCGAGCCATGTCTTATGTGTCTTGGGGCCCTTATCCTCAACGGCATCAAGAGGATAGTTTATGCTTACGAAGATGTCATGGGCGGGGCAACGGGTCTGGATTTTTCAGAGCCACTGACCGGTGCGGCCGGGCCAGCCGGTAGTTTCTTTGATATTAAAAGTGATAATCTCTATGCCGGAAGCCGCATCGAAATACTGGGAGGAATTAAGAGAAAAGAAAGTCTGGCGCTTTTTAAGAGGTTTTTTTCAGATCCGGCACAGTCGTATTGGAAGGACAGCCTTTTGTATAAGTATACACTTAAGCTGCCGTGACGGATCATTTTACTTTGAAAATACCCGGCCGTTGTAAAAGTAATTGTCGCCAGCCAGACCTTGCGCTGATAGATCCTGACAATTTATTATGGATATGCCGAGTGTTACCGGGTATGGAGTAATGATGAATACGTGTCTATGGGAGATTATATAATATTTTCTTTAAAAGAGGTCTCGAAACGCCCATTTCGGCAGGTGCACCTGGCGAGTCAGTGGTCCAAGCTGAACTTCTCTCGTTCCGGATGTCTCTTTTGAACCCATTTCAGGTGCAAATACCGTAAGGGAAATCTTTATTTTGATGAAAGATCCGGGTGCTGAGAGAGACAAAATGACAGGGGCGGTCTGTTACGAGGCCTTCAGAAGACTGAAGCCGGTTCTTCGGCCTGATAAGGATCTGATGATCCATCTCGTATCATATTCCGGGAAGGTAGTTGAGAGTTTCCCGAATAGGAATTAAATCCACCCGGAAGACCATGAAAGAAGAAAGACGGGAGGGAATGATATATGTGTTGGGGGTCGGCCCGGAAGGCCTCTCTCCTTCAGGGGAAGAGTGCCTGCATAGGGCTTCTGCAGTATTCGGTGCAGAGCGTTTTGATTTTTTAGTGCCTGAGGATAAGCCCTTAAGACCTGTTACGCCTGTTGAAAAACTTCTTGAGAATCTAAAGGCCTGTTCAGGGCCGGGAGATAGCGTGGTCCTTGCCTCGGGTGACCCCCTGTTTTTCGGGATCGGACGAGTGCTGCTGAGAGAGCTTCCTTTTGAACGGCTTTTCTTTATGCCATCCGTTACCAGTGTTCAATCTGCGTGCTCAGAGTTCAAGATACCCTGGGACGATATGATCAGTCTGAGCCTTCATGGAAAAAATTCCGGCATTGTTGCAGAGCTCTATCCCTACCTGAAAAGCCAGGACAGTATAAAGATCGCCTTGCTGACCGATCCTGTTAATACCCCCAGGAAAATTGCACAGGTCCTGCTGGACGCAGGGCTGGAAGGACTTACAATCCATATAGCAGAGGACTTGGGCGGCAGCTCTCAAAAAACCGGGTCCTACTCTTTAGAACAGGCCTCTTCCATGGACTTTCATCCTCTGAACGTCGTGGTCCTTACCGGAAAGATCAAGTGGGCAGGAGGTGGATTCGGCCGCAGTGAGGATGCATATCACCACAGGGGAGGCCTGATTACAAAGGCCGAGGTCCGCTCAATAGTCATCGGCTTCCTTGAGATCCCTTCAAGGGGCGTCATGTGGGACATTGGCGCCGGCAGCGGGTCCGTCTCGATTGAGGTTGCGGGGCTTGCCCCAGGACTCAGAATCATTGCTGTTGAAAAGGACAGAGAACGCGTCGAGGACATAAAGGCCAATATCCGCAGGTATCAAGCCTTAAACGTGGAACCGATAAAGGGGAACGCTCCGGAGGTACTGGACGGGTTCCCCGAACCTGACAGGGTATTTATAGGCGGAGGGGGAAGCGATCTCCAACCCATTTTGAAAGAAGCTGTTCGTCGCCTTAAGGGGCGGGGACCTGTAGTCGCCACGGCCATTACCCTGGAATCACTGATGCTCCTGTCAGATAATCTGGGACAGGATGGTTTCCGGATTGAAGTAAGTCAAGTGCAGGTATCCAGGTTGAAGCCCCTGGGCCGGGGCCAGATCCTCTCGGCTCAAAATCCTGTATTTGTGATAAAGGCATGGCGCTGAATCGCTTGATACTGATAATATATAATCTGCTCCAGATTGCGGCCCTGCCGTGGCTGGGGCCCCCGGCCCTTCTGTATCTTCTTTCCAGGTCAAAGTACCGGGCCCACCTGGCAGGAAGGCTCGGAAGGCTTCCCGGCCTGTCTCCCTTAAAAGGACGGTTCCCCAGGATATGGGTCCATGCCTTGTCAGTCGGGGAAGTGAATGCGGCAGCGGCCCTGGTGACAGCCATCTCTCAAAGATGGCAGGAGGCAGGGATAATCTGCTCCGCCACCACAGCCACTGGGCTTACTGCCTTAAAAAAAAAGCTGGGCCGTACCGCCCATGTGATCATCACGTCCCCTTTTGATCTGCTGCCCATTGTAAACAAGGTGATACGGGAGATTTCACCCGACTGTTTTATTCTTGTTGAGACGGATGTCTGGCCCAACTGGGTATGGAACATGCGACAGTCAGGAATCCCCACAATGCTGGTAAACGGGAGCCTGTCTTCCCGTTCATCAGAAAGGCTTTCACATCTGGGGCCGGTAAAGGATTTACTGTACGGGGGCTTTGACCTGCTCGCCATGCAGTCGCCGGACGACAGGGAACGGCTCTTGGGGCTTGGTTTCCCCCGGGACAGAGTGAGCGCCCCCGGAAACCTGAAATATGATCTTAAAGTGCCACAAATTGATCAAGCTGAAAGAGTGCTTTTCGGAAAGGCTTTAGGCCTTAAGCCCGCGGCACCGCTTTGGGTGGCAGGAAGCACGCACCCCGGAGAGGAGGAACTGATACTTGCTGCCCATAAGGGCCTTAAAGGCATATTCCCGTGGCTGCAACTGCTCCTGGCCCCAAGGAACCCGGAACGCGGGCCGGAACTGGAATCCCTGGCAAGGGAGATGGGATTTAAGGCCGTAAGGCGCAGAGCGGCTGAGAAGCCCGGTGACGCAGATGTAGTGATTTTGGATACCCTCGGAGAGCTTCTAAAGTGCTACAGCCTCTGTGATATAGCATTCGTGGGAGGAACCCTGGTGAATAATATAGGGGGCCATAATCTCCTTGAGCCTGCTGCATACGGAGTGCCGGTGGTATTCGGTCCCTACGCGGAAAGTGTGCGTACAATAGCAGAAGATCTTTTGGCCTGTGGAGGAGGCGAGCGTGTGTCAGGAAAAGGAGAATTGGAAAGTGTTTTAACCAGGCTCTTGAATGGCTCTTCTGAGCGTAAAAACATGGGTGATAAGGCAAAGGACCTTTTGCAAAAAAACCGGGGTGCTGTCTCCAGGTATCTGGACCTTGTGGCGGATGCGCTTGGAAGGGTCCGGTGAAAATGTGGACTGTGAACGATCTACGTTATTTATCTGTCCGTGTTGGGTCTGCGGCTGATTATTGCCTGGATGATGTATGTTGAGGGATAGTACCTTATCGCTGCTCCTGACCCTCGGCAGGCCTCTTTCACCTGCATACAGCACTCTGATGAAGGCCAGGGCATGGGCCTACAGAAACGGATATCTTTCCACAAGGAGACTCTCTTGTCCTGTGATAAGCATAGGCAATCTTTCCCTTGGCGGGACGGGAAAGACCCCTCATGCCCTGGCTATAGCCAATTGGCTGAAGAGCCGGGGGATCCGTCCGGCTGTTGTGAGCCGTGGATATGGGGGAAGGGCTGGACGCGGCCCCCTCGTGGCCTCTGATGGTACGAGTGTGCTGGTTTCTTATCGGGATGCCGGGGATGAGCCTGTGATGATGGCCGAGGCCCTTTCGGATATTCCTGTCGTGGTCGGTTCGGACAGGTATGCTGGTGGAAGGCTTGCTGTTGAGCGCTTTGGTGCCCAAGCGATAGTCCTTGATGACGGTTTCCAGCATATGGCCCTTTTCCGGGACGTTGATCTCGTGTTGCTGCCTGCGGTAAACTTTTTTGGGACGCGATGGGTGTTCCCGGGCGGTGACCTGAGAGAACCTGTATCAGCTCTTTCCAGGGCGACAGCGATTCTACTGACCAGGGCGGAGGCACTATCTTCATCTGACCGGGAGATAGGCAGGCGGGAGATCCAGACAATGGTCCCGGGCCGGCCTGTATTCCTGAGTGAGATGCGGGCCACGAGATGCATTTCAATGAAAGGGGAAGTTAAAGCGCTTGAAATGCTGGCGAGTGAGCCATTATTCGCTGTTTGTGCCCTTGCCGGCCCTGAATCCTTTTTTGCAATCCTGGAGGAACTGGATACTGATTTGAGAGGCAAAGCAGCGTTCCCTGACCACTACTCATATAAAAGGAATGATCTGAGCAAATTGATGGCACAGGCCAGAAAACAGGGAGCAAGAGCCCTCGTGACTACACATAAGGACAGCGTGAAGATAAAACCGATCTGGCATGAGCTTGCAGTCAGTGGTGAAGAGCCCCTTCCCGTCTGGATGCTGGAGATAGAGGCCAGGCCTGAGGAAGGGCTTTGGAATATGCTTGAAGCTAAATTGAGCGGTTAGCCCTTAGCGGTTAGCTATTAGTTTAATGATTACAGGATGTTTTGCTATTATAAACTTTCACCCTGTTAACGTAATATCTTGATCTTTCAAAGCTAAACGCTGATGGCTAACAGCTAATCGCTCAAATTAGATACAATTGAGTGATCATGACGCACATATTAGAATCCTTGATTACGATTTTGATTCCATTGGTGATCATCATGGACCCTTTGGGCAACTTGCCGTTTTTCCTCCTTTTTACAGAAAAGATAACTCCTTCAGAGCAGCGCAAAGTGGCTGCTATCTCCTCCTTTGCGGCCTGCATTATCCTTATTTTTTTTGATATCACAGGTGATTCTGTTTTGCGCTTTTTTGGGATCGGCCTGCCGGCCTTTCAATTGGCCGGCGGTTTTATCTTTTTCATTTACGCCTTGCAGATGCTGTGTCTGTTCCCAAGCGGCCTGAAGACTACCTCGGAAGAAGAACAAGAAGGCGTTGAAAAAGAGCATGTTGCTCTTGTGCCGTTGGCAACGCCGTTACTGGCCGGTCCCGGTGCCATAACCGCTGTTTTGGTATGGCAGCAGACTATGGACAGCTCTGTTAATACTGTCCTGTTGCCTGCTGCGATCATAATAGCCTGTATAATCGTTTACCTTGTTTTCTACTTTGGAGTATGGATCATCCGGGTGATGGGAATGGGCGGTATCCGGGTGATTACGCGGCTTATGGGACTATTGCTTGCAGTCATAGCAGTCCAGTTCATGATGAGCGGATTCAAGAGTTTCGATTAGAGGCCCGGAGATCTCCAGAGGCGAAACTGCGGCATGCGTGACCGGAATGTAGTAATATGCACCGACATGGTAATGGACATCCTTATAGAATTGATTGATCCAGCACTTGCCGTCAGTGTATAAAACCTTTAATAATCTATATAATGAATAACAGATATTTTTAATACAGGGAGAACCTAAAAAAATATTCTAGTGGAGGGTCAGGATTATGGCGAGCAAGACCAAAGCAGGCAGAGAAGGAAAAGGCAAAGAGGGAAAAAGGCGGATTGGCGGGGCCATTGTTGCCATAGTAACGCCCTTTAAGAACGGAAGCCTGGATAAGGAATCTCTCGAGGCCCTTATAAATTGGCACATAAAGGCCGGGACCCATTGTATAGTACCCTGCGGTACCACTGGTGAGTCAGCCACCCTCAGCCATGAAGAGCACATGAGAGTGGTCGAGATCACCATAGAGACCACGAGGGGACGCATACCGGTAATCGCCGGAACAGGCTCCAACTCCACTGAAGAGACCATCATGCTTACCAGGCATGCAAAAGAGGCCGGAGCAGATGCAGCCCTGGTGATTACACCCTATTACAACAAACCCAGCCAGGAGGGATTATACCAGCACTTTATGGCCGTAGCTGATGAATGCAAGTTTCCTATGGTCCTCTATAACGTACCCGGACGTACAGGGGTGAACATGCTTCCCGAGACAGTAGCACGCTGTGCCAAAAACAGGTATGTTATTGGAATCAAGGAGGCTACAGGCAGTCTGAAGCAGGTAACAGATGTAATCAGGTTGTGTTCTAAAAACTTCATAGTGCTCTCTGGGGACGACTTTACAGCCTTCCCTATCATGGCCATCGGAGGCAAGGGTGTCATCTCGGTTGCATCCAACGTGATGCCGAAGGAAATGGCTGCCATGATGAATGCATTTGAAAAGGGCAACCTCACAAAGGCACGTCAGTTGCATTTTAAGCTCTTCCCGTTGTTTGGTGCCCTTTTCTATGAGACAAATCCCGTCCCCGCCAAGACGGCCCTTGCAATGATGGGCAAAATTCCAACAGATGAGGTCCGCCTTCCCCTTGCCTCAATGAGTGAGACCAATAAGGAGCGGCTGAAGGGGGTGCTTAAAGACCTCAAGCTGGTCGAGTAAGATAAGCGGAGAGTTAGTAACCGATCCCAGGGTGCTCCTTCTGGAAACGATTTGCGTTAGCCCCGCAAGTTTTCTTGGCCTTTGCAGCATGGGAGACCCCGGCTCCGGAGCGCAGCGAAGGAGAACGGGGAGGGTCCCATGCTGCAAAGGCCTTAAGAAAACAAGGGGCGAGAGCATGTTGGAAGAAGAAGCACCCTGTGATCGGTTACGAAAGTTAATGGTAAATATTCTTATGAGCCTGTTATATCCTGCCTTGAAGCGGTTACCTTTTTCGGGTTTCAAAGCTCACTCATTGCAGACCGAAAGAGGCAGTGCAATCCGGCCCGCGATTGAAACCCTGCAAAAGGCAAACCGCTTCTGCGGCAAGGCACGGATGGCAACTCCCACAGTGGACCACGGGTTCATAAAAATATTTACAGCCAATAATCGAGCAGCTCAATAGCTTATTAACTAAAAACTCGCCCGAAAGGGCGTTAATTTCCAGGAGTGAATATGATCCGAGCCATAGTATCCGGTGCAGGCGGCCGTATGGGCAGCCGCATTATAAACATGATTCATGAAACTGAAGGTATCGCTTTGAGTGCAGCATTTGAACACCCGGACAGCCCTGCCGTCGGGCAGGATGCCGGGCCGGTTGCAGGTCTCGAGGTATTGGGAGTAACAGTGGCGGACAGTATTGATTCCGTAATAGACCAGGGAGATGTGGTCATAGATTTCACTACCAGTGAGGCCAGCCTGAAGCACGCCCGTACCGCCGCCTCTCACAGGAAGCCGATAGTAATAGGCACCACCGGGTTGGCCCGGGAGGAACTCGACGAGATCAGGCAACTGGCAAAGGATTTCCCCTGTGTGCTTGCTCCCAACATGAGCGTCGGAGTAAATCTTCTTTACAAGCTGGTCGATACTGCTGCAAAGGTCCTTGGTGATGACTATGATGTTGAAATTGTTGAGGCACATCACAGAATGAAAAAAGATGCCCCAAGCGGCACTGCTCTGCAGTTAGGAAGGGTCGTTGCCGCTTCCCTTGGCAGGGATTTCGACAAAGTAAGTGTGCTTGAAAGACACGGGTTCATTGGTGAGCGGAGCAAAAAGGAAATCGGTATCCAGACCGTTCGAGCAGGTGATATTGTCGGCGAGCATACAGTGCTTTTCGGCGGCACAGGTGAACGTATTGAGATCGTTCATAGGGCCTCAAGCCGGGATACCTTTGCGAAAGGAGCGGTGAGGGCGGCCCTCTGGATCGTCGAACAGCCCGCCGGGTTCTATGACATGCAGGATGTCTTGGGTCTCAAGTAATTGCCGACCCGGACAGTATGCGACAGGCAGGATTCATCAATGGTTTATACAAAATCTAATAGATTGCAACGGCTCCCGCCTTATCTTTTCGTGGAGCTTGATCGAATAAAGGCCGAGGCCCAGGAGAAAGGTGTAGATATTATTGATTTAGGCATTGGTGATCCGGACCTTCCCACACCCAAGTTTATTGTCGAACGGATGATAGCTGCTGTTCAAAAGGTGCGGTATCACCGCTACCCCTCATCTTACGGCATGCCCGCCTTCCGCAGGGCAGCAGCCGACTGGTGCGCAAGGCGGTTTGATCTGTCCATTGATCCTGCCAGCGAGGTGACCGCCCTTATAGGATCAAAAGAGGCAATAGCACACTTTCCACTCGCCTTTGTAGAGCCCGGTGATGCAGTGCTGGTCCCTACGCCGGGTTATCCTGTTTATCATATCGGCACATTATTTGCCGGCGGCGAGACCTGCTATATGCCGTTAACTGCTGAAAACGGCTTCCTGCCGGATCTCGATTCCATACCCGGCGATATTCTGAAAAGGACAAAAATCCTGTGGATCAATTATCCGAACAATCCCACCGCGGCAGTGGCCCCTCCGGAGTTCTTTGCCAGGGTTGTGGATTTGGCACGGGAAAATAATATTATCGTGTGTCACGATAATGCTTACAGCGAGATGACATACGACGGATACATTGCCCCGAGCTTCCTCGACACCCCGGGTGCCAGGGACGTGGGACTGGAGTTTTATTCAATGTCAAAGACCTACAACATGACCGGCTGGCGCATAGGATTTGCCGTGGGAAACCCGGACCTGATCGCTGCGCTGGCACAGGTAAAGTCCAATATAGACTCCGGACAATTCGAGGCCGTCCAGGAAGCCGGCATTGCAGCCCTTGAAAGTGACCAGTCCTGTGTCCGTGAAATGCAGAAAATATATACTGAGCGCAGGGATATACTGGTCTCAGGCCTTCGGGACATGGGCCTTGACACCCCTTTCCCAAAAGCCACCTTTTATATTTGGACCCCGGTGCCTCAAGGTTATACATCCCGGGATTTCTGCACCATGCTTCTTGAAAAGGCCGGGATAGTATGCACGCCTGGGAGCGGCTTTGGCGATCCAGGTGAAGGCTATGTGCGCATGGCATTAACCGTTTCAAAGGAGCGCATGAAAGAAGTTGTCGAAAGGCTGAAGAAGATCCTTTAATGGAATTAAGGATTGGAGATAAAACAAAATCCGGTTCCTTGTTATATCAACACGGCACCCCGGGTGCAATTTGCGCCTTGCAATGAAGCAGGCCGATTTTTTGCACTGGAAAAGGACGTACATTGGCCTGGGAGCCAATCTTGGGAACAGGATCGAGAACTGTATTAAGGCCCTTGGTCTTTTGTCCGGCCATCCTGAAATAGAGGTATTACGCTGTTCCCGATGGTATGAGACAGAGCCTGTGGAAATAGACACATCCCGATGGTTTATAAATGCAGTGGCAGAAATGATTACAGCCCTTGGGCCGGAAGACCTGCTCGCCAATTTGCTGGCAATCGAAAAGGCCTTGGGCCGGGATCGCCAGAAGACAGGAGACAGGCCCATTGACCTGGACCTGCTTTTCATGGAAGGAGTATTCATGCGGACTTTCAATCACCAAATTCAGGTCCCCCATCCGCGTCTTTCCGGCAGGCGGTTCGTACTTATCCCGTGGGCTGAGCTTGCCCCTGATCTCTTTCTTGCACCATGGAATAGAACCGTTTCGGAACTCCTGGCCGGACTCCCTGAAGACGGCCCAAAAGTCCGAAAATTGAACCGCAAAGAAACCCGGAAGGGCTAGCCCATGCTGCGCCTTATCCTGCTCTCCGTCCTTTTCCTGGCACTTTACTATGTCATAAAGGGCTTTTTCAAAGGCCTCAAACTGCGAAGTGCCTTGAAAGCCGGTTCGGGACAGGCCGGGAAAAGAACAAGAACTACCTCCAGGCAACCGCCGCCCATAACGGACGAACTGGTACGGGATCCGGTATGTGGCGTCTATTGCCCTAAAAGGGATGCCTTATCCCTTAATCGGCAGGGAAAGACTTACTACTTCTGCAGCGACAAGTGCAGGCAGGAGTTTCGTGAGCAAAAAAATAACCTGTAATACCAATTAAAGATGAACATCGAACATCGAACGTCCAACATCGAATGTTGAATGTAAAAAAAGAACTTTATAGGCTTCGTATCTCATTAGAGGAACTTAGGGAGACCCGGAGATGGTTAAAACTCATTCAGCGTGTACCGTTGAATGTTCGGTATTGGATATTCGTTTTTCATTCGATGTTGGACGTTCGACGTTCGATGTTCGATGTTCATCTTTTCAGCAGTTTATCCAATGCAAAAACAACTCAGCGCCCGTCAGCCTTCCCCCACTTCCCTATTATCTCCAGTACAAACTCTGCGCTGGCCACCATGTCATCAAGACTGATACGCTCTGAGGTGGTGTGGACATTCTGCATGCCGATTCCCATAATCACTGTAGCAAGGCCTTTGGCGTTGAAAATGTTGGCATCGCTTCCCCCTCCGGTCATACCCGGTCTGAGTTTCCTTCCAAGTTCTTTTGCCACTTTTTCAGCAGTTGCAACCAGAGGATGTTCTTCAGATACCGACATCAGGGGGTAGTCGTCGACAACTTCTGCCTTGATCAAGGGTAATCCGGCATTTTCCACCGGCCCAAAGTCCTGGGCAACTCTATGAAAAATCTCAAGGATCTGGTCCCTGACTTCCCGTAATTTCCGGGGGTTATGGCTGCGGACCTCGCCCTCCAGCTCCACTTCTTCAGGTACTATGTTGGTGGCCTTGCCACCGCGTATCAACCCGACATTTGCAGTAGTCAATTCATCAATACGGCCCAGAGGTACTTCTGCCAAGGCCCTGGCTGCAACCTGTATGGCGTTTATTCCCAGTTCCGGATTAAGACCTGCATGGGCGGCCCTGCCGACAACCCGGATCTTAAAACGAACGGCACAAGGGGCCTGATTTATCAAAATTTCCGGGTCACTTGAATCAAGAGCATACCCGGCCTTTGCCTCAAGCAGGGCAGGGTCCAGTGACTTGGCTCCCAGCAGGCCTATCTCCTCGCACACAGTGAACAGGAATTCGATGGGACCATGAGAGACCTTGTGCTCCTTTAATAGCCTGGCCACCTCAATGAGTATGGCTACAGCCGCCTTGTCATCACCACCCAGGACCGTTGTCCCGTCACTCTGGAAAACACCGTCCTTAAAAATGACCTTGATTCCTCGCCCTGGCTCCACGGTATCCAGGTGGGCATTGAAAAAGAGCGGGGTCACCTTTTCCGTTCCTGGGATACGGACTATGATATTACCGCTCTCAGAGCCGGTCTGGTTACGTGATTGATCTTCTATCACGTCCGCTCCTACCTCTTTTTTCAGGGTCCTTTTGATCCAGTCTGCAACAGCCCCCTCCTCTCTTGAAGGACTATCCATCTGGACAAGTTGCCTGAAGGTGTCAGCCAGGCGATCGCGATCAATTCTTATGCGCATCTTGTTTTTTCCTCATCTATCCAGGGGTGGGGACCGATAGCAATATCCAGAACCTCGCCCATGTGACGAACCGGTTTGAAATCAAGCTGCCTGCGGATATTTGCCGGTATCTCTTCCAGGTCCATCAGGTTTTTCTCAGGAATTACAACGGTATATATGCCGGCCCTCAGTGCTGCCAGGACCTTTTCCTTGATCCCTCCGACAGGAAGGACCCGGCCACGCAAGGTTATCTCCCCGGTCATGACCACATCCTTGTCCACCGGCCTGTGCACCAGGGCCGAGACCAGGGCCGTGGCAAGTGTAATGCCAGCGGAAGGCCCGTCCTTGGGTATGGCCCCTGCCGGCACATGGACGTGTATGTCCTTTTCCTCAAAGACATCTGGGTCAATGCCAAGCTCTTCTGCCCTAGATCTTGAGTAACTTAAGGCGGCCTTGGCCGACTCTTTCATGACCTCTCCCATGAGTCCTGTCAAGGTAAGATTCCCCTTACCCTTCATAAGGCTGGCCTCAACCCGGAGGATTTCTCCTCCGAAAGGAGTCCATGCAAGCCCTGTTGCAACCCCCACCTGGCTCTCTTCCTGTGCCAGTTCCGTCTCATACTTCGGTATACCAAGATAATGTTGAATATTGGCACTGGTGATTTTAAAGGTCCCTTTCTCTCCCTCGGCAATCCGTCTTGCCGCCTTTCTGCAAATTGCTCCGATCTGCCTCTCAAGCTCACGAAGTCCTGCTTCCTGGGTATAATCTGAGATTATCCTTGTGAGGGTGGTATCTGAGATCTTCAGGACCTTCTCCGAGAGCCCGTGTTCCTTGAGCTGTCTGGGGATCAGGTATTTCTTTGCAATGGCCTTTTTCTCCTCACTGGTATAGCCGGATAGGTGGATCACCTCCAGCCGGTCAAGAAGGGCGGATGGAATGGTATCAGATACATTGGCGGTAAGGATGAACAGTACCTTTGAAAGATCAAAGGGCAGATCCAGGTAATGATCAGTAAAAGTATTGTTCTGCTCAGGATCGAGGACCTCCAGAAGGGCGGCAGCCGGATCCCCTCTGAAGTCGGCCCCTATCTTGTCCACCTCATCCATCATAAAGACAGGATTGTTGCTCCCGGCCCTTTTGAGTCCCTGGATGATCCTCCCCGGAAGGGCGCCGATATAGGTCCTGCGGTGGCCTCGAATCTCTGCCTCATCCTTGATACCTCCCAGCGATATCCTGATAAATTTTTTGCCTATGCTTCGAGCCACAGAACGGCCCAGAGAGGTCTTGCCGACACCGGGCGGACCCACAAAGCACAAGATCGGTCCCTTTGCCGAAGGATTGAGCTTCTTGACAGCAATATATTCAACTATGCGCTCCTTAACCTTTTCCAGGTCATAGTGGTCCTCATCCAGGATCTTCTGTGCCTTGCGCACATCCAGCTTGTCCTTTGTGCTCTTTGACCACGGAACCTCAACAGCCAGTCGATATATGTCCTCACAATGGACGCTTCAGAGGCTTCGGGGTGCATAGACTCAAGCCTCTGGATCTGTTTAAGGGTTTCCTTCTCGGCCTCCTTGGGTATCCTGGCCTTGCGGACCTTTTCCCTCAGCTCTGCCAATTCTTCGGATTTTTCGTCGATTTCGCCTAGCTCCCGCCTTATTGCCATCAACTGCTCCCGAAGGAAATATTCCCTCTGGGTTCTGGTCATCTCCTTTTTGGCTTGTGACTGGATTTTGGCTTGGACAGTGGAAACCTCAAGCTCCCTTGAAAGCAGGTTATTAACTTCCTGTAAACGCGCCAGGGAATCTGTCATTTCGAGCAAACGTTGTGCTTCAAGGGATTTCAAATTGAGATTGGAAGCCACGATGTCTGCCAGCCTGCCCGGTTCTTCAATACCGTTCAAAATGGCCCCCATCTCGGCAGTAAATACGCCCCTGAGGTTAAACAATTTTTCTGCCTGATCTCTCACATTTCGAATCAAGGCCTCTGCCTCTACGGATATCTCGTCAGGCTCTTCTTCCTTGACAGTCTCTATTCGTACCCTGAACCAGGGTTTCTCCTGCATGATTTCCAGTATAGTCCCTTTTACAAGCGCCTGGCCGAGGATCTTGATGCGCCCGTCAGGAAGCTGAAGGGTCCTCATTATCATGGCCACAACACCGGTCTTATACAGTCCTTCCACGGATGGATTATCTTCTGAGGCGTCTTTCTGTGTAACCAGAAAAATCAACCTGTCAGAGGCCAGGGCCTCGTTTATTGCTGCCACGGATGCTTCTCTCCCGACGAAAAGGGGAATAATCATTGAAGGAAAGACTATTACGTCCCTGACTGGCATCAGGGGAAGGACTTCAGGTATTTCTATAGACTCCTGATCATCTATCTCAAGCAGATTTGTAGCAGTATCTTCTATGTCCATTTTGACTTGGTTACTCCTTCTTTGGTAACATCTCAATAAGTGCTGTTACCAGAAAGATCTCTTCATCTCAAGCAGGAAAACCCAGCCCAGCTATGGAAGGAGACATCTTTTTCGGATTTCAAAGTTACTTCATTGCCATACTAAAAGATAGTGCATTTTGCCCGCGATCGAATCCCCGCAGAAGGCGAATGCCCCTGATGGAAACTGTGTTTCAGCAACTTTCATCGAGCCGCTTTGGCAGCAGGTTAAGTCTATCAACAAAAACGAAATGCGCCCGGAACTCCTCCGCCCTGGTGGACAGCCTGGATAGAACGGGCTACTGGCCGGAGATCATGGAGCGTCTGGAGCGGGCGCGGGCGGCTCTGTGCGGGAGCATCTGGACGATGCAAAACTGGAGGCGGCGCCCAGGGCTTCTGCGTCCGATCCCCCAGAAGCTGCATAAACAGCCTGGGGACTCACACCAAGCTCTTCTGAAATGTTCCACTGTACCCCTCAAAATAACAAATCCCCATAATTATACAGACTCTGCATAATACCCAAATAAGCATGAAAAAGCAGACTTCCGGGCTTCATTTATAAAAAGCACGCCTTCAAAAAGCATATGCCCTCTCTGACTTTATCGGCCGTATCGGCCTAATATTAATCAAAAAAGACCGTTTTCTTGATTTTTTCATTGAATCCGTGTATGGATTTTGTGATTTGCGGTATTCTTAAAAAAGTAGAGTCTGCTTAATATATAATGTTGAACTAAACCGCTTCGCGGTAGCCTATTGAGGCAGCCACTCAGGCTGCCTTTTTCATCTGGCGTATCAAGAGGCCGGGACATGAGTTCTCCTTTGTTATGATCGATAGATAGATCGTAACCCTTAACGAGAAAGGAGGATGTCATGACTCAGCTCAGACGCCGGATGATCGAAGACATGCAGTTGCACGGTTTCTCGGAGAAGACGCAGCACTGTTATGCGGCAGCGGTGAGAGGTCTTGCAAGGCATTTTGATCGGTCTTCCGACCAGATTAGCAAGGAAGAACTCCGGGAGTTCTTTCTGTATCTCGTCAATGAGAAGAAAGCTGCATGCAGTACGCTACGGGTGTATCTCTATGGGATCAAGTTTTTCTATCAAACCACGCTCAGACGGCAGTGGCCGGTTCTTGATGTAATTCGTTCAAAGAAAAGACAGAAGTTGCCGGTGGTGCTTTCGAGACAGGAAGTGCGGCAGATATTGGGCCTGGTCAGGAAGCCTGTTTCTCGCACGGCTTTGACCTTGATCTATTCATGCGGGCTGCGTCTTGGTGAGGCTGTTTGCCTAAAGGTTTCCGATATTGACGGAGAAAGAAGGTTAGTTCGGGTAGAGAATGGAAAGGGGGGTAAAGACCGCTACGTTCCTCTGCCCCAAAGGACCCTTGAGCTGCTACGTTCCTATTGGGTAACCAAAGGCCCTAAGCCCTATATCTTCTCAGCCGGCACGGGGCTTGGTCACATCTCAAAAAGTACGCTTCAAAAGACCTTCAAGGCCGCGCTTACCCAAAGCAATATCCCAAAGAAGGCCTCCGTACATAGCTTGCGTCACTCTTTTGCTACGCACCTTCTGGAGGACGGTGTAGATCTCAGGATTATCAAGGACCTTTTAGGCCACAAGTATCTAAGGACCACAACCATCTATACCCATCTTACCGAGAAGAGCTTCGATAGACTGAACGCCGCATTAAGCAGTCTGGTAGCCGACCTATAGTCACTTCAGGGCGATGGCCGAATTGGCGGACGTCTTCAGGCGTCACGGGGTCGAGTATCTGGAGCGCTTCGGCGGCAGGGTTCTTCCCAGCCATCGGCATGCACTTTGCAGTATTACTGAGTGCCGGACAGAGGCCCTGGGCGGACACCTTGCCCAGTGCAGCCACTGCGCCCATCTTCGTTATTCCTATCATTCCTGTAGAAACCGAAGCTGTCCAAAATGTCATAGAACCGATACTGACAGATGGCTCAGCAGACGACGGAGAGATCTTCTTCCTGTCACCTACTTCCACGTGGTGTTCACCCTCCCGAAAGAACTAGGCCATATCGTCCGTTCACACCAAAGAATCCTCTTTAATGTCTTATTTCTGGCTGCGGCCCGATCACTCATGAAACTTGCTGCTGACGAAAAATACGTTGGTGGACAGATCGGGCTGCTCTGCGTTCTCCACACATGGACAAGGGCCATGATCTGGCATCCGCATATCCACTGTCTCGTGCCAGGCATTGGTCTTTCGAAGGACGGACAAAGCAGGTTCCCTGCAGGGAGGAACTATCTTGTCCCCGTGGCCGCGCTGTCAAGGATCTTCCGGGCAAGTTCATGTCCCTGGCAAGAAAGGCCCTCCCTGATATCACCTTCCCGGAGTCCGTCTGGAAGACCGATTGGGTTGTCTATAGCAAACCTGCCGCACAAGGCGCTGACAAGGTCCTTACGTATCTTGCCCGCTACGTCCACCGTATCGCAATCACGAACAACCGTATCCTCTCCTTCCAAAATGGCGACGTGACCTTCTGCTACAAAGACTCCAAGGAGCACAGATGGCGGACCATGACTCTTCCCGCTGCTGAGTTCATGCGTCGCTTCCTTCAGCACGTCCTTCCCAAGGGCTTCCACAAGGTCCGCCATTTCGGCCTGCTCCACCCAGAGAAGCTCAAACGATTACAGGAAGAGCTGAAGCCATCTGTCGAAAGCGACACCGAGAATGAGGAGATAGCCGAGACAGCCAAGGCCACAACCCGCATCGCCCGCCTTCGGTGCCCTTGCTGCCACACTGGCTACATGGTCCTGGTATCGATTCTCTCCCCAAAACGGAGGGCTCCTCCATGAATTCCACAGTCGTCAAGCCGTGCTCCCGCGCACTATATGAACAAGATAGCCGCAGTCTCTGCGGCATCCTCCACGTGCGTCCACATACCGGATATATCCCTCAACTTCAGCTGCTCCAACAAAAAATCCAGCCGGTGCCTGCGAAGAACCAGTCTATATTGCGCCGGAAACCAGGCATTACCTTCTTGACTCCCTGCCAAATACCGTCATAGAATACTGCAAGCGGCCGAACGGCGTCGAGAAAATTCCAAGATGACCCCGACCATGGCGGTTCAGTTCAACATGAGTTTTGGCGTCGGCTTCGCGCCGCAAAAACTCTTATTTCGTTAGGTGGACGGTAGGAGGTATGATAATGAAATTGTCGTTGAGTGGTTGGCAGCGTTTAGGTATCATTCTCTCAGTTTTTTGGGCGATAGGAGTTCTGCTTTTCACCGTACAAGAGTTTCGCTATGCTAGGTAGTCTCTCGCTAATCCGTTCCCAGAAGACCAGCAGTTCAAGGATTTATATTTCGTCAGTTATTTTGAAACCGAATGCAAAGAAATGTTGCCTGCGAAGACCGTGTCAAGGATCTTGCGCAGGAATCCTTACTTCTCTGTTTCGTTTGAACCGAGAATTAAGATCTTATCCGTTCTCTCCATGGTTTTTGGCGGATGGCTTTTTATTTATGGCCTGCTTTTCGCTATCCCATGGGTAAGACGAGGATTTGGGAATAAATAGGGACAGCGACCGATAAATGAGTATCAAATCACTGCACCCGACCGCCTTTTCTTTGCCGCACTTTCTTTTTGGTTACATTGAAATTTCTTATTATTTTATCTGTAATTCAAAGCCCTTAAACGGCGGCGGGTGGTGTTGGCTATGTCATCTTGTAACGCAGTCCCGGTTAAATGAGCGATTAAACCCACTAAAACAGTATGTTGCGTCATTAAGAGATCTTGTAACGCATCTTTCGTTAATTGCTTCACAACATACTGTTTTCCCAGGGTTTTCTCGTTTGAGTGATCTTGTAACGCATTACCCTTGCGCCGCCAGTACCCAGGATTGTGTTTACGCCATTCTTGGACACGGCAGACATTTTCCGGGCCGCGAAAGTAATTTTTGTTCTCTTTTTTGGTCAACCAACGGGCCTGAGCAGTGGCCTTACTTGCTTTCCGGCATTCTGGTTTTCCGCAGTATTTCTGTTTCCGGATGTTGCGTGGGTCTGGTATGAAAAAATCACCACAGTTCCGGCATTTACGCTTTCGGAATCTTTGTGCCATCGATCATGACCTCCACACGAGGATGATCGACTTACAAGAAGAAATGATGGAAGAAAATGGAAGAACAGAAGAAGAGAGAAGAAATGATTTTTTATTTTTTGGGAAGAAAAAGGAGGAAGAAAATAGACAATTTCAGATGGTCAGATTAGAGGTAATTTCAGGTGGCCGCTGACAAAGAGGGAGCATTTTCTGTTTCCCCCACCTTTTCCGGTAGTTCACCGGTGGAATATTCAGGCAATTTCAGGCGGTGGTTTTTAATTTAATTGGACATACAACAAAAAGCTTTCTATCGACATGTATTAACAATTACATAAAAGACCCAATGACCAAATCAGTTGCAGAGCGAGCAACTTGGCTCGGTAATGATGAAACGCATTACTACCGTAAATGGGAAAATAAAGACATTTCTGACTTGAAGGCACTTCTTCGTTTAACGATCAATGCCATTGAAAATCAATTATTGGCCGAGTCATATGAAAACGAAATGAAAAAATAAGCATATCAAATCAATTAACCTGACCCGCAACTCGTCGGCGATTTTTGTGGTGGATTCAAGCTGGTAGCCGCCAAGAAGTTAATCGGTAGATTCAGCGGCGGGCAGGTTATCTCAGTCGTGTACGAGGTCTCGAGCTCGTAATCTAATAACCTGAAAGGAGGTTATCATATCAGTTGCCCTTTTGGATATGTAGGCTGGGGGCGGGTTCGTGCGGTAACGCACGGGCTGAACTTGCCCCGACACGGTGTCGAGACGGCCTTTGCCATTGTATTAGAGGCATTGGTTTTACCCAGTCAGGGATGCCGGCCAAAGCCGCAGGTCGCAGCATAAAGCGAATGGTGCAGCCCCGTAAGCTCACCCCGGACGGATATAGCTGGGAGAGTCCGGGTGCGGGATAAACCTGTTTACAACAGGCTATACGCCGATCTTCTACGTTTATGGAGAAGGCCATTGTCCGCAGGGAAGTAAAGGGTGAGAGCACCTGCGGGGGACCCGGGGTAAGGCCAGTGGCATGCGGTGCGAGATTACGGAGGTAGGACCTGAGATCCCAGCGTCTCTGCAGGACTCCGACCTGCAGTAAGCAGCGCACAAGCGGGATAAGCTCCGTAAGGCACTGTAATGGACGTAGGGAAGTCGGAGTGGCCCTGAAGTGATGAAGAAAGGACAGCATAACCTTGTCTGAGCGTAAGGCCACACTTCGATCGTGTCTGTCTTGTAATAAGGGAGCATGAGTGCTCCAGAAGGAGCTATGAACGTGCGTAATAAAGTGCCTGAGTTGCAGGCCAGACTGTCCCATGCAGCGAAACAGTCGCTGGATAGAAGATTCGGAGCGTTGTACGACAAGATATACCGTTCAGACGTACTTTGGATGGCCTGGAAGCGGGTAAGGTCCAACAAGGGTGCTCCAGGCGTGGACGACGTGAGTATTGACTATGTGAAAGAGGTGGTAGGGGAGATGGAGTTTCTCAAAGAGATACAGGAGGAATTACACAGACGTACCTACCGCCCTCAGCCAGTACTCCGTTGTTGGATAGACAAGCCTGGGAAACCTGAGAAACGGCCCCTCGGTATTCCGGTACTAAAGGATCGAGTAGTCCAGATGGCGACCAAGCTGGTGATCGAGCCTATATTTGAGACGAACTTTTTACCCTGTTCCTATGGGTTTCGTCCAGGTAAGGATTGCCACGACGCCATAGACAAGATACGTCGAGAGATAACCTTTGAGGGCTGCAGGGAGGTAATAGATGCGGACATCAAGGGATATTTCGACAACATACGGCACGACCTACTGATGAACCTGGTTGAGCGCCGCATAAGCGATCCCCGAGTACTGAGATTAATACGGGACTGGCTCAAGGCCGGAGTTCTGGACCAAGGAACCTTTCACGCACCAGATGGCACAGGGACACCCCGGGGAGGAGTGATATCACCTCTTCTTGCCAATATTTACCTGCACTCCTTTGACAAGATGTTTGCCTTGTCAGGGATAAAGGGGACATTGGTAAGGTATGCGGATGACCGTGCGCCACGAGCACACTCGATATAGTTGAGATGTGCGCAACTGCACAGAAGATGAGGGTTTGGCCCCTCGAAGCCGGCTTGCAGGAGCAGGCTTCAAACCGCCTCAAGCTGCTGTGGTAAAGAGCC